>CAKZYI010000196.1 GCA_937884735.1 uncultured Pleurocapsa sp. | reverse complement strand
ATTGGTAGCATACTGGGCGCGCCAAGAGTATTGCAGGCTCTAGCTAGAGATGGTGTATTACCTCCGCTGTTTAACTTTTTGGGTAAAGGACACGGAAAAGACGATGAACCCCGCAATGGTACATGGGTTAGCTTAGGAATTGCGATCGCAGCAGTCTGCGTAGGGGATTTGAACCTGATTGCGCCGATTCTATCGATGTTCTTTTTAACTACTTACTTAGTATTAAATGTCTCCGCAGCAATAGAAGGTTTTCTAGAAAGTCCTTCTTTTCGCCCCAGTTTTCGAGTCCACTGGTTTTTATCTCTCTTGGGGGCAATTGGCTGTTTGGGAGTAATGTTCCTAATTGCTGCCTTTGCCACCGTCTGTGCTGCGGTGATTGTTTCAGGTATCTATATTTGGCTACAACGACGAGAACTAGAGACTACCTGGGGTGATGTCCGTCGCGGGATGTGGATGGCATTGATTAGTAAAGGTATTTTCCAGGTAGAAGAACAAGATGACACCAAAAACTGGCGACCTCATATTTTGGTATTATCAGGCGCACCTCGCAAAAGATGGTCTTTGATTGAGCTTGCCGATGGATTTAGTCATAATAGAAGTTTGATGACTGTTTCTAGCGTATTACCAAGCGGCTCTCGCGATCTCAAACAACAGCTCAATCTAGAAAAAACTATCCGCGACTATCTGCAAAAAAGAGGAGTACGAGCTTTAGTCCGAGTTGTCACCGCAGCAGATCCTTTTGAAGGTGCAGTACGGTTGGTAGAAACCTATGGTTTGGGTCCTTTGGTTCCTAATACCATTGTCATGGGGGATAGCGAACGACCAGAACGTCGGGAAAGCTTTTGTGATGCGATCGCCGAAATTCATGCAAGTAAGAGAAACTTGGTTATTTTTCATGAGAATCACTCGTCAGGCTTTGGCTTCCGTCGCAGTATTGATGTTTGGTGGGGCGGGATGCAGTCTAATGGTAGTTTGATGCTACTGTTGGCATATTTGTTGAGAACTGATATTAACTGGCGCAATGCCAAGATATACATGAAATTGGTGGTTCCCGACCAAAATGCTGCCGCCGCTGCCAAGGACAATCTTGAAGAACTCAGCAAAAACCTGCGTATTGATGTTGTACCTAAAGTTATTATTGCCGATGGTCGTCCTTTTGATGAAATTCTCGAACAATCTTCTCGCAACGCCGATTTAGTCTTCTTGGGTATGGCAGAACCATCGGAAAACTTCACCGAGTACTATGAAAAGCTACAGAACAGAGTAGCTAATTTGCCCTCTACTATCTTTGTTTTAGCTGCACCAGAATTTGCCATTGGTGAAGTGCTAACAGAATAAAGAACAAAAAACCAAGGACAAATGACAAAAAACAAAAAACCAAGAATGAAAAATTCAAAAATCACCATCTCTAAGCTTTCGGTGATTTTTCAATCTAATCAATAAGTTTTGCAAGTCTTTTTTGACTGATTCGTGAGTGTATTCATCATTGGGGTGGGGCGGTTGTCCTGGTTTTTGGAAATAGGGACGTTCGTCGTACATATGACCCCACTTGATGTCTACCTGTCTTACCAATTCGTAAAGCAAATCAGGATTATCCAAAATTGATTGTAATATTTGTTCTAAAGCTACCAAAGGGGTTTCTTTTTGTTGGCTAACTCTGGGGTCTACTTTTACCCACTGATGAAGAATAGCCTGTAGGGCAGCAGAAGGATCTCGGAGATTGCGATCGATGAAGGTATTGATTGCTGTGATTACCTGAACTAACTTGGGGACAGTAGATTCTCCCTTGAGAAATGTTCCTCCCTCCCTACCAATAGCTTCAGCAATCGAAAAAGGACGGCTGTCTAATATATCTTGTTGTAATAGTAAATCTTCTTCGTCTTTATTTTCGGCGAAAGACATAAATAATAAGCAGAAATCAGAAACAAATCCTAATACGAAACAAGCGCGATTTGCTAAAATTGTAGCAGAGTGTTACAGACAGTTTATTTTCAATATATTAATTTTAAATAGTTACATATAATTTAATTACGTACTTATACATATAACAAATATCTATATATATTAAGCTATGAATTTTTATCAAAAACTATTAACAACAATAATTATTAGTTTATCTGTCACAGGTATTACAATTGAGCCAACTAAAGTATTAAGTCAACCTTTAGATCGGCGAGAAATAAGCGAACTAGCAAAAAGTATTACGGTCAAAATTGTCGATCGCGATACTTCTAGTAATGGTTCTGGAGTTATCTTTAATTATAAAGATGGTGTTTATTCTGTACTGACTAATCAGCACGTAGCTGGTAGTAACAGTAACTACGAAATTCATACTCCTGATGGACAAACACATCAGGTTAGTTTTAAGGAAGAAATACCTGGTTTAGATTTGATGGTAGTACAGTTTAGAAGTGATAACTTTTATGAGATTGCCGAACTAGGAGATTCAGAAGAAATTGCTGAATTACAATTAGTATATGTTGCAGGTTTTCCAGCAATACAAGCTGATTTGGATATTGTTGATGGCAAAATTAGAAGCATTAGAAAAGATGTCCTACAAAATCCTCAAACAAAACAGGGTTATGCTTTGGTTTATACCAATGAAACTCTACCTGGTAGCAGTGGTGGGGCAATTCTAAACGAACAAGGTTACCTTGTAGGAATTAATGGAGAGGCGGAGCGCGACATTACTAGTGGTCGTGATATTAGCCGAGGAATCCCCATCAATCTATTTATTTCTTTGTCTTTTAACTATCTGCCAGAAGACCAGTTTGAGTTGGAAGAATTTGAGTTAGAAGAATATGAAGAAGAAGAATACGAACAGCCAGAACCAGTATACGAGCAGCCCAAGCAGCCAATAGCTTATATTCCTGCGGTAACAGGAAATTCTAATTATTCATTAGCCTTCAATTTTTCCACCGAGGAAGAAAGTGCGATTAGAAGTGTTGGTGTTACTCCCAATGGTCAAACTATAGTTACTGGAGACGATGATGGCAAGATTAAGGTTTGGAATGGATTGAATGGTCAATTAGAAAAAACTTTTTCTACCGAAGAAGATGGAATCAAAACCGTTGTGATTAGTGCGGATGGAAATACGATTGTTAGCGGTGGCGAAGATAGTCTAATTAAAGTTTGGAATAGACGCTCAGGTCAGCTAGAACGTACCTTTGAAGGTCATGAAGAGGAAATAAATAGTATTGCTCTAAGCGGTAACGGAAATACAATTGTCAGCGGTAGCGGCGATCGCACTATCAGAATCTGGAATAGAAGCACGGGACAACTAGAACGCACCATTGAGGGTCACGAAGAAGGTATCAAAGCGGTTGCTATTAGTGCTGACGGTAATACTGTTGTCAGTGGTGGACAGGATAAAAAAGTTAAAATCTGGGACTGGCGATCTGGACAGTTGAGAAAATCAATGAAGGGTCACGAAGAAGAAGTTAGAAGTGTAGCCATCAGCCCTGACGGTAGAACTATTGTCAGTGGCGGAGGAGACAAAACAATCAAAATTTGGGATGCTTCAGGTAATCTCAAACATACCTTTCAAGGTCACACCAGTAAAGTAGACAGCGTAACCATCAGTAGCAACGGACAAAATATTATTAGCGGTAGTCGCGATCGCAGTATCAAAATTTGGAATCTTCAAACCCTATCCTTAGAACAAAATCTTACTACCGAAAACTCCAACAAAATTAATAGTATTGCCGCTAGTGCCAATAATCAGATCTTAGTTAGCGGAGGAAAAGAAAATACCCTCTCAATTTGGCATTTGAAACAGTAATACTTCAACAGGTATAATACAAATGCAGTGTTGATTCATAGGTAACTAGTACCCCTATTGATTGTTGAATAAAAAGATAAGCTCCTGACTATCTTCAAAAGTGCATCTCCAAA
Source organism: uncultured Pleurocapsa sp. (assembly GCA_937884735.1). Lineage (GTDB taxonomy): Bacteria > Cyanobacteriota > Cyanobacteriia > Cyanobacteriales > Xenococcaceae > Waterburya. The sequence continues at coordinate 5,130 of CAKZYI010000196.1, read as the reverse complement.
TTATGCCAGACATATAAGTAAACAGTAGATTAATTAGATGACAAATCAAATTTAACGAACATAGATCACTCTTTTGGAAGCACAAAAGTAATACAATCAATTAACCTTTTAAGGTATCTACTTTTCTATATTTATTATTTACAACATAATTACTCTGTGAGCAAAACCATGAAAAAAAACCTGTTAACACAAACCATGCTTGGATTGAGTCTCATGGTAGGAGCGATCGCAATTAGTGCTGAATCTGCTGTAGCGCAAGATCGTTTCGCCTGTGACACCAATTACATGACTACTAATGTCCAAACTGAAAGAGGCTCGATTCCTTTAATTAAATGGACAAATCGTTCTTTTCCACCTCCATATACTCCAGAACAACGCTGCAAAATAGTTTCTAGCCGATTTAAAAAATTTGATGATAACGGAACACTTAAATATATTAAAGCAGCTACCGTCAACAATCAGCCTGCTCTTTGTGTGGCAGCTTATGCAGGAGGAGAATGCTTACCCGATGGACTCCTCGTCACCTTCAAACCTGGCACAGATGCCAACCAAACTCTACTCAGAATACTTGACCGCCGCGTTTGGGCTGCAAGTGGACCTGTTCCACTGTCTAGCAAAAGTAGACCTCAATCCGTAATATCTCAAGTAAACGGCGAAACTTACGTCGACATGGAAAGGTTTTTGAGCTTTGGCGAATAAAAGCAGATGATTGCGCTTTTATTTTTAACTTCTTATGAATCAAGGTTGGATTTACCGCGAACAGGTTAAGACTATTGATGCGGGACAAACGGTATTGGATTACTACACCAAAAAATATCGTCACTCCAACCAAAGTCAATGGCAAGCCCGAATTGAATCTGGTCAGATACTGTTAAATCGAGCAAGTACAAATCCTGAGACTATTCTTCAACCAGGAGAAAGTTTAGAATATCATCGCCAGCCTTGGACTGAACCCAAAGTTCCCCTAGAATTTGAAATATTATACGAAGATTTAGATTTACTTATAGTTAATAAACCTTCTGGATTACCCGTAATACCAGGAGGTGGATTTTTAAAACACACACTGCTTGGGCAATTAAAAAAATATTATCCCCACCAAACTCCTACACCTATTCACCGTTTGTGTAGAGGTTCTTCTGGATTACTTTTATTAGGGCGATCGCAACCAGCAAAGTCTAGTCTGGCGGCTCAGATGCGCTATAGTACAGCAGGACAAGATAATTCTCAACTTAGTAAGGTTTATCGTGTCTTAGTACAAGGAAATGTAAAAAGCGATCGCTTAACTATCAAACAACCCATTGGTAAAATTCCTCATCCATTACTAGGCTATATCTATGGCGCAAATGCTCAAGGAAAATACGCCCATAGTGAAAGCAAAGTTATTCAACGCTACGATAACCATACCTTACTTGAAGTTACCATTTTTACTGGTCGTCCCCATCAAATTAGGATTCACATGGCATCAGTAGGTCATCCTCTGTTAGGCGATCCTCTGTATATAAAAGGCGGAACTTTTGCACCCATACAAGAAAAGCAAGGAACTATACCCGTACCAGGAGATTGTGGCTATTTTCTTCACGCCTATAGTATATCATTCGTTCATCCACAATCCCTTAAAAAACTAGTATTTGAATGTTCTACACCTTCAGAGTGGAACAATTTATATAGCAAGTAGAAAATCAATCAACGTAGGTATAGCCAGACAAATTTGTATTGGGACAAACAATCCGATCTCAATTGCGGGAGATTGGATTGTTTGGAATATTAATCGAAATTACTCACAGCCGAATCGATAATTTCTTATTTAGAGAACATCATCGATGTTAGAAATATCAGGGACAGTGACAAAGCTATTTTCGCTGATTTCATTAGCATCTACTTTGACTAGCAGGGCTAACTCTTCGCCCGTGCCACTGACACCAAGAATAACGTTATTACCCTGTTGAGTAAGGGAAATATCGGCAAAAGTAAGTTCTCCTTCTACCAGACCAATCTTATCTTCACCAGGATTAAAATCATTGATGCGGTCTGTGCCATCGTCGTTACCGAAGACAAAGGTATCTCTACCTGCTTCACCGCGCAGGGTGGCATTGCCAGTAACACCCATTAATAGGTCGTCACCAGCACCACCTCTAATTTCGTCGTTACCACTATCGCCACTGAGCAAATCGTCACCCGCATTGCCATTGATCAGGTCATCGTCTGCACCACCGAAGATACTATCGTTACCGTCGTTGCCCGTAATGCGATCGCTTCCGTCTCCGCCAGAGACAATATCATCGCCTCCATTAGCCGTAATGCGGTCTGCTCCAGCACCACCATGAATGATGTCAACACTATCAATTCCTTTTAAGGTATCGTTGCCATCTGTGCCATTTATTTCACTAGGAATAATTAGAGGCTCAATATATCTAGCTCCAGGGCGAAAATCTTGATTATTAACGGTATAAATATCAATATCTTCTCCCGTATTGGGGTCAGTAACAACTACGCCGTCTCCTCCACTCCAAATAATATTGCCGTTGTCGAGTTCATAACCTGCACGCAGGATATTCGCAAAACCATCTTCCGCATTGAAAAAATTTACTTGATTGCCTTGAGAGTCGTATTCGTAGATCCCTCCTGGTCGAGAGAAACCGCCGACTAAGACATTACCATTTGATTCTTTTAAGGTAATTTGCTGAGGAAAATCAATGCCTGTTTCGCCATCAGATTCGACAAAAGTTCCCAAAAAAGTACTATCAATACCATCAATAGAATAGCGATCGATATCTTCTCCACCGTCGCTGTCACGATTGATATCAGTAATTAGTAATTCACCATTGTAGGCTTTGATATCGGAAGGATCTCCTGTATCGAAAAAGCCTAAGTTGTTGCCCTCAGTATCAAAAACAACTACTACTTCACCATCCCCAGGAGCGTCATTACCATCTCTTGAGTTAGATACATAAACTAAGCCATCAGCGAATTCCATTCCGCGAATTCCATCTACGCCATCGGTATCGCCATCGAAGTCGTTATCATTAACCAGATCAATATAATTACCTTGGAGGTCAAAACGAAAGATAGAATCAGCTACTTGGTCGCTGACCCAGATTTCATTGTTAACCTGAATTGCATTTATGGGCGTACTAAATATTCCCAGTCCTGTTTCATCTGAGCCATCGATGAAATTATCATTAACCAGAGAACCATCCTGCGCGTCAAATAAAACAATGCGATCGCTAACGGAATCGGGAATCATGAGGAAACTTCCTGCAACGCCTGTTGTAGAAGTTGCGGCGACAGAGGAATTTTGTGTAGTCATATTTAAATGTTTTATATAGATTCGATCTATTCGATCTAATTAGTGTTGTGATACTTGATTGTTAGCAAAAGCGCGATCGCTTTTTTATTAATTACGACTATCAGAGAATAAATCGTACTGTTGGCACCGATAAACTTTATCGGTGCGTAGAACATAATAAAAAGCGATCGCAGCAGAGGGCAAATTAAATCACATCGTCAATGTTAGAAATATCAGGGACAGTGACAAAGCTATCTTCCGTAATTTCATCGGCATCTACTTTGACTAGCAGGGCTAACTCTTCGCCTGAGTCGCAGACACCGAGAATAGTGATAAAACCCTGATGAGTCAAAGAAATATCGGCAAAAGTAAGTTCTCCTTCTACCAGACCAATCTTGTCTTCACTGGGGTCAAAATCATTAACACGGTCTGTGCCATCGTCGTTACCGAAGACAAAGGTATCACTACCTCCTTCTCCAACTAGGGTATCGCTACCAGTTACACCCATTAATAGGTCATCACCAGCACCACCGCGAATCGAGTCATCACCAGCATCACCACTGAGGAGGTCATCACCAGCACCACCATTAATGCGATCGCTATCAGCACCACCAAAGATGCTGTCGTTGCCAGCGTTGCCGTTGAGACGATCTAAATCGTCACCACCAGAAATAATGTCATTGCCACCATTACCATTAATGCGATCGGCACCATCTGCTCCAATAATGATGTCAGCTTCTGCTGTACCATTAAGGCGATCGTTACCATCCGTACCATCAATTTGGTTGATAGCTATTCCATCATTGATGCTTACGTTGAAGCTAGTATTGGCTCCTAAATCGTAATCTTCACCATCAAGTAGGTTAAATTCAAACGATTCTAATCCTTCAGTTTCTCCATCATCGAAGACATCGAAGGTGATTGTGGCATTATTATCGACTATAGTGCCAATAAAACCACTAGCATCTCCATTTGGCTCTAGATCTCCAGCAAAGCCTGTTACTTCTATTTGAGGATTGCCCGCTTCATCCGTGGTAATAAATTCACCAATAACACCATTGATGACACTATCAACATTGATTTCTACTCCACCTTCAGGAATTTCTCCTGTTGTAGTCAAGGTAATGGTTAGCTGCTCTCCTTCATTAACTTCGGCTGGCTCGGCAAAAATATCTACTATTGGTCCACCAGTACCGTCCACACCGTCAATAACTGCAATATCAACACTTTGAGCATCTGGGTTGATGGTGTAATTGGCATCGGGGATAGGCAGGATTCCTGGGTTATAGTTGCCAGGCTCTTCTGCAATATTATCGTCAAACACTGCCGTGGTTAGAGAACCAGTAGGGGCAGAGAGCAGATAGTCAATGGTAAAGCGACCAGGAGAGGTTTCCTCGAAAGCAGCAAATTCAAGATTTTCTAGTTCAAAGACGTTGAAATCAATCTGATCGGTATCAAAGAAGTTTTCATCGAAACGAACGATGATTCCTTCTTCGGGAAAATCACCATCCACATTGAAGTCGAGAGATAAAGGCGTGCCTTCTGCTTCGTTGAGTAGGTCGGTTGAAGCGGTGAAGCTAAGTACGGGGTCTTCTTGAACTAGACCCTCATCCTCAATAGTAATATCAAAACCACTATTAGCAGCATCTACTTCGTATTCTTCTCCATCTACCAAACTGAAGCTGAAATTTTCTGTTCCTTCGGGAACATCATCATCAAAGACAGCTATATTGATAGTTGCTGTGGGGTCTGTAATTCTAAAGAATACCGAACCTGCTACTTCATCTGTACCAGCTATATTACCGCCAGTGACAACTGGTCCTTCTACTTCGTGTTCACTTTCA
>CAKZYI010000195.1 GCA_937884735.1 uncultured Pleurocapsa sp. | reverse complement strand
CGTCCAGAATAGAAGATTCTGGGAACATAAAAGATGTTCGACAAGGAGACGGTAAGACAAGGAGAAGATTTACAGTTGCTTACTGTATCTGCAAAGAGTAAGGCTGCTTTGCAGGAATTAGCCCAGGGTTATCGAGACTTGATTCAGCAGTCAGATATTGGACTAGAAGATATATGTATTGCGAGTAATATCAAACGCAGTCACTTTAATCATCGCCTGACTTGTGTTGCTAAATCGAAGCAGCAATTGGATAAACAGCTTGAAGGTTTTATTTCTGGAAAGGAAACATTAGGGGTAAGTAATAGCTGTGTTAACAATCAGTCCCCTAAAATCTGTTGGATGTTTACAGGACAAGGATCGCAGTATATGGGGATGGGTAAAGATTTTTATGATACTCAACCTGTATTTCGCGATGCGTTAAATTGTTGTGCAGAAATCCTAAAATCTTATTTAGATTTACCTTTATTAGAAATAATTTTTGGACAGTCAACATCTTCTCAAGAGGAGTTGTTTCCTTCTACACGAATTAATCAAACACAGTACACACAACCCGCAATCTTTGCTTTGGAGTACGCCCTGGCGCAGTTATGGCTATCGTGGGGAATTGAACCCGATTATGTTGTAGGTCATAGTATTGGAGAATATGTTGCAGCCTGCGTTGCGGGGGTGTTTAGTTTAGAAAACGGTCTGAAGTTGGTAGCTAACCGAGGAAGGCTGATGGAAGAGTTGCCTTCTTCTGGGGGAATGCTAGCTATTTTTAGCAGTCAGGAAAAGGTCGAAGATTTTATTGCTAACTATAAAACATCGGTTTGTATTGCTGCTATTAATAATCATGAGAATGTAGTTATTTCTGGCGAGCAGGAAGTTTTAAATAAAATTCAACAAAAGCTATCAATATTAAATATTGATAGTACTCCGTTGTCGGTTTCCCATGCTTTTCATTCTCCTTGGATGAAACCGATGCTAGAAGATTTTCAAGCTGTAGCCAAGGAAATAACTTTTAATTTGCCACAGATATCTTTAGTTTCTGGCGTTACTGGCAAAGTGATAAACCAAGAAATTGTTAATCCTGATTATTGGGTAGATCATATTATTCAACCCGTAAAGTTTGCGGATAGTTTCCAATTCTTATTAAAAGCAGAAATTAAAGTCTTTTTGGAAATAGGAGCAAAACCAATTCTTGCTAGTTTGGGTAAAACAATAATTGCACAGGCAAATAATAATTGCGATGTTTTATTGTTGCCTAGTCTGTCTGAAAAACAACCAGACTGGCAAGCAATGGTTAACAGTGTGGCTAGTTTATATCACCAAGGAATAAATCTAGATTGGCAAAACTTTAATAATTACCAAAGCTTTCAAGATCTAAAATTACCTACTTATCCTTTTCAAAGACAAAAATATTGGTGGGACAAAGCAAAGTTTTGGGTGGATAATCAAAACAGTCGATCAGACATATCGGACAAAACCGAACAGCATTTATTATTAGGCGATCGCGTTAGTTTAACTAACAGCTCAAAAATTAAATTTCAAAACCAAATTGATGCTGCTAATCCAATTTATTTACAAGATCATTGTCTAGAGTCTCAAGTTGTTTTCCCAGCAGCAGGCTACTTGGAAATGATCCTAGTAGCAGGAAAAGAAATTTATGGAATTGGCAATTTTAGATTATCAGATTTTTCAATTAAACAACCTTTATTGTTATCAGAATCAATAATTACTTTGCAGACGGCTGTTGAGAATAACAGTATTAAAATATTTAGTAATATCACCAAAGCTAAGGACTTAGTTCTTTATGCTAAATCTAATTTAAAACTAGATGTACTAAAATCTTTTGATTATATAGATTTGGAACAGACTAAATACGCTCTTGAGCCACTATTAGATACTGCTGAATATTATCAAAAACTCAGTAATAAGGGTTTGAATTATGGAAAGTCTTTCCAGGGTATTAAAAAAATATGGCAAGGAAATAACAAAGCATTAGGTTATATCGAAATAGACGATAATATAACTAGCCCTCAAGACATATTGCATCCTGCTTTATTAGATTCCTGTCTACAACTAATTGGCGCAGCTACAGAATCCAGCCAAGGAGTTTATCTACCAGTTGAGATTGAATCTCTAGAGTTATACAAGTCTTGCAATAATTCAGTTTGGGCAGAAATAAATATCAATCCAAGCAACAATCCTCAACTAATTACGGCAGATATTAAAGTAGTAGATGAGTCAGGGAAAGCGATCGCTTTTTTAGAAAATCTGTCTTTACAATATCTTAGTCTATCTTCTTTACAGAAACTAGTTGGTTTTCCAGAAAGATTGAATAATCAAACTATTTTTAACGATCTTTATGAAATTGTTTGGGAAGAAAAAAAGTTAATTTGCAACTCTACAAATACTCCTCTGTTACCCCAAGGTTGGCTAATTATTAACGATAGTAGCAATTTAGCTGATGAGCTGATTGAAACAATAGAAGATGTAGCTATTTCTATTTGTTTTGGCAAAGAATTTATCAAACAAGCAGCGGCTAAATATCAAGTCGATCCAACTAATCTTCAAAACTTTGTTCAATTAAATAAATATATTGTTCAAGATTATCAAAAAATATCATCTTGGGGAATACTTTATCTTGACACTAAGAAAAATATTAAAGAAACGCCCAACACATTCTTAGAAAAGTGTGCTGCTATTTTACATCTTTTGCAATCAATAGAAACCCCCAAAATATCTCATCTATCAATTATTACTCAGCAAAAGCAAGCAAATAATATTCAAAATTTATCGGATGAAACTTGGGGTTTGGGAAGAACAATCAATCTAGAATACCCAGATATAAACTGTACTTGTCTCAACCTAGAAAATATTAACGATTGCGATAATGCCTCACTAATATTAGCAGAGACACAACGGTCGAGTAATGAAACTCAAATTGCTTATCAAAACAACAAAAGATATGTCGCCAGACTAGCACCCAGAGACAATATCTTAAACAATTCTTTTCGGCTGAGTCTATCAGACTATGGCACCCTGGATAATCTTACCCTTGCACCCATACACCGTACAAAACCCCAGCCTGGAGAAATAGAAATTGCCGTAACCGCCAGTGGGGTAAACTTCCGCGATGTTTTAAACGCTTTGGGAGTACTAAAAAAATATCTCCAAACAATGGGCTTTGACGATGCAACTCAAGTACCTTTTGGTGGAGAATGTGCGGGAATTGTATCGGCAGTAGGAAAAGGAGTTACTAACTTTAAGATAGGCGATGAAGTAATTGCAGCCCAAGCTGTGGGGAGCTTAGGTAGTCATGTTAACGTCAACGCTAAATTTGCTATTCTCAAACCAGAAAATCTCAACAATGCTGAAGCTGCAACAATTCCCACTACTTTCTTAACAGCATATTATGGACTGCACTATCTAGCCAAAATCAAGTCAGGAGATAAAATTCTAATTCATGCAGCGGCAGGTGGTGTAGGACAAGCTGCGGTACAGTTAGCACAACAAGTAGGTGCAGAAATATATGCAACGGCTTCTTCTGGTAAATGGGATTTTCTTAAAGCGTCGGGTATCAAATATGTGATGAATTCCCGCAATACTGAGTTTGCCGACGAAGTGATGAAACTTACCAATGGCGAAGGGGTAGATATCATTCTCAATAGCCTCAATGGTGATTTTATTCACAAAAACTTGGATATTCTGGCATCAGGTGGAAGATTTGTCGAAATTGGCAAAGTGGGTATTTGGGACAAACAACAGGTAAAAAATAAAAGAGAAGATGTTAGTTATTTTCCCTTCGATTTATTAGAAGTTTCCCATCAAGATCCCGATCTTATTACTACCCTGTTTGCTGAAATTAGACAGAAATTCGTTAGCAAAGAATTATCCCCCCTACCCCATAAAGTATTTCCGATTCAATCTGCTGATGCAGCCTTTCGCTACATGGCACAGGCAAAGCATATCGGCAAAGTTGTTGTATCTCTCCCTGCTAATAATTCTATAGTTAAAAAAGATGGTAGCTATCTCATTACTGGTGGCTTTGGTGCATTAGGTTTACAGGTAGCCCATTGGTTAGTTGCAGAAGGTGCAAATAATTTGATTCTTGTTGGTAGAAGCCAACCAAGTAATGGCGCACAACAACAAATTGAAAAGCTTAAACAACAGGGGGTTACTGTTAATATTGCTCAAGCAGATATAACCGACTATGAGGCAATAAAAAATATCTTGTCTCCTTATCCCCCACACATGCGGCACAGAGATATCGCTGAGATCGTCGTGAGACGACTAGCAATGCATTCGCATTGCGTGTCTTTGTCCCAGTCTCCTTTACGCGGTATTATTCATGCAGCGGGGATTCTCGATGATGGCATGATTAAAACCCTTTCTTGGGAACGTTTTGAAAAGGTTTTAGAACCCAAAATACAGGGTGCTTGGAATCTCCATAAAGCCACAGAAAATCTAGAACTAGATTGGTTTGTTTGTTTCTCTTCTATCGTCTCTGTATTTGGTGCAGCAGGGCAAAGCAACTACGCCACAGCTAACGCCTACATGGATAATCTAATGAATTATCGCCGTAGCTTAGGCTTATCAGGATTGAGCGTGAACTGGAGTATCTGGGACGAAGTAGGAATGGCTAGCCGCATGACTCCCCAACAGCAACAAAGACTGGCTCAACAGGGCTTAAATGCGATCGCTCCACAACAGGGACTAAAAGTATTAAAGCAATTAATTCAGCAACAGGCAAGTCAAACTATTGTCTTTCCTGTAGACTGGGCAACCTTTTTAAATCAACAGCCAGCAAATCCTTTCTTTAATAAATTACAGCCCCAAATTGAAGCCAAACCTAAAATAATATCTTCATTTATTCAACAGTTATTTAATATATCTGAAGATAAAAGACACCATGTTATGCAAGAACATATTCGCACTCAAATAGCGAAAGTCTTGGGCTATCCCGATGCTGAAGATGTAGATACTCAGGAAAAATTTGCCGATTTGGGTATGGATTCATTGATGGCAGTAGAATTCAAAAACAACCTGCAAACAAGCTTTGGCGATGCCGTCTCTCTCACCGCAGCCTTTGATTACCCGACGGTGGAATTGTTGACAGATTATATTGCAAAAGAACTTTTTAAGGAACAAGGAACAAGGAACAAGGAACAAACCAACAACAAACCAACAACAACAAACCAACAACAAACCAACAATACCATCAATAAAACGCAGCAGCATAGATACCAAGCCCGAATACAGACAGATTAAATTAACTCCAGACTATATCAATCTAAAAAACGACTTGGAAAGAGTCGAACTACTGG
>CAKZYI010000194.1 GCA_937884735.1 uncultured Pleurocapsa sp. | reverse complement strand
GATTCTTTTCATTGACGTTGACCTCTAGCATCCAAGTTCGCGCTTCCCAAATATTCTGCAAACAATGACGCAGTAGCTGAGAACCAATTTCTTTTTGGGACTTGAGTAACTCTAAGCTAGGTGAATTGCTATTGAGTAGAACTCTCTCCACTCTCCAGGTGCTGCGAGTGCTATTGAGAGAAGAAACCTGGATTAAACCCAGCACTTCTTCCAGATGCTGGGCGACATAAACCCGCCAACCATGATAGTAAGAACGAGGTAAAAGGCAGAGAAAACTCTTGAGTCAATACAAAGAACCGACCTGATCTAGTACTCTATCGATAGTTAAGAGACGCTTGGAAGTTTCTCTAGCAACGCATTCGCTCACTAAAGCATTTATTGCATCCACGTCACGATATTGAAGAGGACGAACTATAAGCTGTTCATTGTTAGGTATGGATGAAGTCATGATTTCTTTTTAGTCAACCCTTTCTAATTGCCACAAAATTTGATTGCCTTCTCGTCTGACTCTAGAAACAACCCAATTGCGCCAAGACCAATGATCCCCTCTACTAGTTACAGCACTAGCATTAATATCCATTAAATCTGCTAATTCAGAGCTGCTGATCAGATAGCCTTTACCAGCTATTTCTTCAGCGATTCTGAGGGTGTCAATTAAGTCTCTTAATTGAGTAACTCTTTCCTCGCTTGATACTCTAATTTCTTCCATTGTGTTGTTCGATGATTCTGTCATAGCTAGCTAGAATTTTAATACCTTATGGTTAGTTCCCAAGATGCTAAGTTTAATTGTATCTTGCGGATATTAAAGTGTATCCGATAACTTGATTACCGTCATCTTAGCTAATTTGAACGAGAGTTATCTGCTATTAGGTTAGTATATCTTGAACGTGCTGGTTGAAAATCGGGTTTAATTTCTAAAGACATTTCATAACTAGAGATTGATTCTGCCCAACTTTCTAGCTGTTCCAAGGCACACCCGCGATTGTACCAAAACAGATGATTTGCAGGGGTTATTTTGATAGCGTTGCTCCAGCTATCGGCTGCGGCTGCCCAGTTTTGTAGCTGGTATAGAGCATGAGCGCGATCGCTCCAAGCCTGATAGTTATGGGGATCTATGGTTAGAGCCTTTTGAAAAGATTCTACTGCTTCTTTATATTTGCCCAAGCGACCCAAAGCACTACCGCGATTGTGCCAAGCTTCTGATAGATTGGGGTTGATACTAAGAGCTTTTTCCCAAGAAGCGATCGCCTTGTCAAATTCTCCGCCACTAACCTGTTTTAGCCCCAAATTGAACCAACCTTCTATCAAATCAATACTTGAAGAGTCGAGGTCAGAAGGAGTTTCAATAGCAGAATTGTTGGGCGATTCGACTGGATTATTGAGCTTGGCAGAAGAAATATTAAGTTTTTGTGATATTTCTTGAGCTAACTTTTTATCTTTCTGAATCAAATTCATTATTTGTTCCATATCAGCTGATTCAGAATCTGATTCGGAAGACTTATCAGCCATAGGAAGATCTTCTTCTGCACTGATTGCGGATGAAAGACTGTTGTTCGATTCAACTATATTCAACAGATCTTTTTGTTGTTCGGGAGAAGATTGCTGTGGAACATTTTGAATTAGGTCTTCTGTTACTGATTCTGATGCTTGACTATCTAGCTCAAATTCAAATTCATCATCAAAAGTACTGCTTGCTCCTACCTCTTCCGCCTTTGGATAAATATCACTATTAACTTTAGATGGTTCTTTTTCGGCGATCGCCTTTGGGATGGAGTCATCAAGAGGAATTTGTTGAGGCAGCTCTTCTAAAGAATTTAAATCTATTAGGGGCAATTCGTCTTTCGCGGCTGATTTTGCAGACGAGTCGGCGACTGTTTCTACTGCTTCCTCAACCAAAAATTCTACTTTTGAATCTTCTACTTTTGATGTAGCTGGTGGTGTGCTAGTAGGAACCCGATCTGTCTTTGCCCTTGCCCCCAATTCTGCAAAATCTTCTGGTAATCTCTCCGAAAAAGTTTCCTCAGTCTCCAATTTTGTGACAGGAGAGTCTAAAATTAGATCTGGTCCAACATATTCCCAAACAACATCTTCTACATTGCCAAATAATAACTCTCTACCAATACGATTGGATGCTGCACCAATTTTACTAACTTCAGAAGCAGATTGAGTTAATTCTCCCAAACGAATCATAACTGTTCCCAATTGTCGCTTAGACTGGAGCGGTAAAGCGATCGCTTTAGACCGCAGCCTTTCTAGCCAAGCTATCCAATTTTCCTGTTTTCCTCGATCGCCTAGCTGACCAAAAAACTTAATTATTCGGCGGTCGTGCCAACCGTGGGCTACTCCTTCTAAAAGTTGATTAAATAAAAATTCATAGTCAGCATCGGACAAAAGAGAGACATCTGAACCTGTTTTGTCTTCAAAAGGAGACGATTCCTGACTAGCTTTTGATTTTTGATTATCTTCTGTAATTTGTCCTATTGTGTGACTCATATGCCTTAGATCAAATATACTATTTTTATAAGTTAGAGATGACTGTACTGCTGACCCCAAACATAAGGTCAAAAAAACCTACAGATTAAGGTTTTCAGCTTGTCTACTCTGATTAGTTATGTAAAGCTACAATAATTTTGCTCAAATTTCACCATTCATTAAGATAGATCAGTGATGCCCCAAGCTAGCTAAATATTGCTCAATTGTACAGGGATAATTTTTTAGTAACTAGTGGAAAATAAAAAAATCCACATTAACTATGGCTTACGAACCAATTCACCACAAGTACAGACCAAAAACTTTTAAAGATTTGGTTGGTCAAGAAACGATCGCATTGACTTTAAGTAATGCTCTAAAACAGGAGAAAATTGCGACGGCATACCTTTTTACAGGGCCAAGAGGAACGGGAAAAACTTCAAGTGCCAGAATTTTAGCAAAATCTTTAAATTGTTTAAATAGCAGCAAACCAACCCCCGAACCCTGCGGTGAATGTGAAGCCTGTAGGTCGATCTCTAACGGTTCGGCATTGGATGTGATGGAAATTGATGCTGCTAGCAATACAGGAGTAGATAATATCCGCGAAATTATCGAGCGATCGCGCTTTGCTCCCGTACAGTGCCGCTATAAGATCTACTGTATTGACGAATGTCATATGCTTAGTACGGCGGCATTTAATGCTTTGTTA
>CAKZYI010000193.1 GCA_937884735.1 uncultured Pleurocapsa sp. | reverse complement strand
CCCATAATGCCTTAAATTTCTTAGGTGTCGGGTAAGGTAAAGACATCATTGTCTTTGTCTCCCCTCAGAACCAAGTATGTAACTTTCAAAGCACTCTGCTCAAGCAACATCACTCTTTCTGTGTTTCCATTTGATAGTGTACTTTATGATGACAGAATAAATGTAACCAAGCTAAGTTTTTGATTGTGTGCTTGTTGCTTTTGCTAACAGTTGCTATGTCCTTTGCTTCTAAGTCATAACCTGTCGAGCAATTCCTTGGATTACCTTGGAGATTTGATTATCGGGATACCGAGCCGCAAAAATTCCTTTACTTGCCAGTCGCATCACTTCATCTGACTGTTCGATAATCCCTGCAACTCTAATTTTGTAATTAGATTCTACTTCTTGAGCAAGTTGAGCAAAATTGTATTCTTTTAGGGCTTTATTGATGACAATACGTATTTTGGGTACCTGGAGTTTTCTGGCTACGTCTACTGTTACCGCCGTCCCTTGAAAATCTTGACTATCGGGTCGCATAATATAGAGAACCATATCAGAAATGGTCAAAGATACCAAAGTCTCCTGATTTAAGCCAGGATGAGTATCAATAAATAGATAGTCCAGTTTTAAAGATTTCGTTAAGTTTTTGAATCCCTCTAGCATAAATTCAAAATCAAAACCTTCGCGGAGAATTCGAGAAATGTCACTAACTTTGATGCTAGAGGGAACTAAATACATTGCGCTATTAGCTGCCTTTTTATTCATAATGTGAGAAACATCTAAAGCCGCTTTTTCGATGGGATATTTTCTCCACAAATAGCCATTTAGGTTATTTTTCATTTGGTCTTCATTCAGTCCAAAAAGGACGTGAATTCCAGGAGAAGGTAAATCGGTGTCAACGATGGCAACACGATTACCATTCCCTGCTTGGGCTACCATCGTGGCTACGTTTGCCGTTAGGTTAGATTTACCTGTACCGCCACGATATGAGTGAATAGCAATAATTTTAGTCATTATTTTTAAGTATAGTCCTTGAATAAAAAAGTTGAGACATTCATAAATCCTAAAAAATGGCGTTCAGACAATCAATCTTTATTGTCTGAACGCCATTTTTTTCCTAGTTCGGCGATAGAATCAAAGGTGGTGCAATCTACAATTTCATTGACTTCTTTTTGTCGCTCATCTTGATCTACATCTATCTTGATCATTAGTTTTGTTAGTTGCGTAAGCTGTGTCAATTCTTTTTTTGCTGTTTGAAGATCGACATTGACGTTATTTAATTCTGAAGTTGTCTTTTTTAGAGAAAGATTTAACTTTTGATTGGCTAGTTTAAATCTTGCCAGTACTAGAATGATACCTAGCACCGCTAAAAGAGAAATTCCCCCTAGCTGAAAAGAAGTTTTTGATAAGCTGTTACGACTTTGCAGCACCATATTGTTGAGGGGTTGTTTGACTTCTAGTACTCCCCGTAGCTGTCCTACTTTCCAATCGCGCTTGGGACTGTCTGGGTGGCTATTGTGGCAAGCAACACAACTAGGCTTCATGATGTCTGGTTGTGCATACCGCAGGGTGGGATTGCCATCCATCTCTTCAATGCGATAAAAAACTTCTTGAGGATTTTTTTCTAAAAAAGTGATGGCTTCTTCTTCAAATTCGTCCCTAATACCCCACCCAGCCTTACGCCAAGAAAAAGGATATCTGCTGTAGAGTCTAACTGAAGTTCCTAAGTTGTTTTCACTAATTCTATGGTTGAGTTCGATTAAATAGGTTGCAGGGATAGGAATAGCAGTAGATTTACCTGAATAGTTGTGGGTAACTTCAACTCCAGGTATATTTTTTATTCGATTAACAATTTCAGAACTATACAGCGAACGAGATTCTCGAAGTGACTGAGCCAGCACCTCTGCGCTTTGGAGTGCCTGAGACTCAATTAATTCATGGGAAAGAGTAAACATACTAGATATTGCGATCGCAATACCAGCAACAAAAAGAATAACAAGAATGTAAATAATCTTGTCATACAGTAGTTTTAAAAACCATTTTTTTATCTTGGAGAATAGAGACACAATTATTTTTATAATTCGTTAAATTCTACTAAACTATTAAATCAATAGTTTTTTGTGCAACTGATATTATTTTTAACACATATGTCTCTCGCTTTTGACTAATTGTATTTGTAGACAACCTTCCCAAATCTATGTTTTACATTATAAGTTTGTTCAAAGAAATCCTTGATTTCTTTGGTGTCAAATATAGAATCAATGATGACATTCAATTCCCCTTGTTGATAATCATTAATGGCTTGTCTTAAATCGTGGGTATAACCTATGCAATTGCCGATTATTTGAATATTTTTTATTAAGGCATATGATAAGATTTCTCCCATAGAAGAACCGTGATAATAAAAGTCTTGGTTTGTTAGATGGGAATACTGATTGTAAAGACCGCAGGTTATATATCTGCCTTCAATAGCAATTGCCTTAATTACCTTGCCTAAGTAGATGTCGAAAAGGGGATCGATAACGCAGTCAAATCCACCTATTTGCTTCACAATCGCCGCTACAGATTCATTTTCTAAAATACTATCTTTTTGGGGATCGATTTGAATTAGTTCTTTGACTCCCATCTGCTTTAATTCATCGGCAAACTGCATTGATGTAGTTAAAGCATAAACATTTACATCGTATTTTTTTAGGGCGTTAATTGCAAACAAAGAGGTATTAGATTTGGCAGCAGTAACTAAAATATTCTCCCCTGGGGCTATGTTTAATTTGCGAATCATACTATAGCTGGTTTGTCCGCCGATTTGGAAAGCAGCCGCGACTTCATCGGGCATTTCGGGGGGAACTTTAATTAGTTTAGTTTGGTGAAATTTTTGATACTCTTTTGAACCATTGTTGGTTGGTAAACCAGGGCGTATCCCTTCAGCTTTGACATGGGGATAGCAGCCATCACCAATAACGCGATCGCCAATTTCCAGCTCTGTTACCTTTGAGCCAATGTCTATTACCTCTCCCACAAATTCTGAACCAATGACATAAAAAGATTTTTCAGGAGCTTTGGTTGCTGCTTTAAGAATGAAGTGTTTATCTCGATAGTTACAGGAAAAAGCCTTGGTTTTAATTAACACCATGAATTCATTTTCGGGGGCATTGCGGTCGAATTCGAGGTCATTGGTATGGATCAAACCAAAGTTAACTTTTATTCCTTCCATATCGATAGTTTCAATTAGGTCATTATTAATAATAGAAGGAGTAACTTGGTTGCCACAAACAGCAATATTTCTCATTATTTTTTCTGGGATAATATAAGATTGGTAAATAGTCAACTAAAGTTTTTCGATTTTTAATAACCCTCCTCGTATTAGACGGCGGATTAAGTTTATTTTTTTGTCCTCTTTTAAGGAATCAGGTAGAGATTTTACTGAGAAAGATGTAGTAGTTTTGGCAATATATTGCATAGCCAATTCATAAGACTTTGGCCCATTAATACTGTTGCCTGGAAATTGCAAACTAACGGATGATATTTTATCAATTAAACGACAGGGCATATTCGATCTTTTGACCACTTTGGTATCTAAAGTAATATTATTAATCTGATTGATTTGACTAAAGTGTCCGTCGGGAATGGGAGTACTTTCTCGAATAAAGCGATCGCATAAAAGCTCTATAGTTTCTTCTATACTGGCTTTGTCTGCCAGAGCTTTTGTTAGTTCTTGAAGCCCCAGTTTAAGATTTTTGTATTTCTCTTCTGAATTGAGATAATTGACTGGCAAAGCTTTACGAAATTGGCGATTATTTTGGCTAACTGCTAATAGGGCATTAGAAATTAAATCGATCCATTGAGTAGGATAAATACCAATAGTAAGGTGTAGTGAAAAGGATTCGTTTGTAGCCGCATGATGAATATATCCACGGGGTATATATAGTAGATCTCCTGCTTCTAAAGATACTGAGTAAAGTGGTTTTCCTAATTGTTGTTCGGGGATAACTGGTTGAAAACTATTGAGCAGGGGAGTAGCTTGAATGGGGGAATGTACCTCCCATTTTTTTGAACCTTCTACTTGAAGCACAAATACATCGTGGGTATCGTAGTGGGGATGCAAACCTTTGGAGTTGGGGGGGGACAAATACATATTTGCCACTACATTATGGTGCAGGAAGTTTTGTAAGTCGCTACAAAATACTGCTAGGGGATGCCAAAACTTATTTAATCCATTGATTACTAAGGTATGGTCTTCATAATATGCTTTGTAAAGCTGGTTGAGGTTTAAATTATTTTGATCTTTGGTGTATTTGGCCGGTAAAAGTTCTTGCTGGTTTTCTACTACTCTAATTTCGGGATAGCTCATATGGCTATGATGCAGTACTCGATCAACATCATTGACTGAAAAAAGCTGTTGATAGTAATCAGTCTGATTTCGAGATATATATAGTGGTTTTTCTTCCCAATATTCTTGGAAAAAGTTTTCTAACGTAATAGGATTTACTATTTTAGAAAAATCAAAATTAGTGTCTGTTAACATGGTTTAAAATCACTCCCAAATAAGAATTGAAGGTAGTAGCTGTGGTTGAGCAATTCTTAATAACTGATATCCTATACCTGACATTCCATGAAGAAAACCAGGGTAATTATTATTTCTATTAGCGATTGAGTCTAATTTATAGGAGTTAACACAATTATCATTAGCAATAGTATTTCCCCAGCTGGTAATCAAGTTATTTAGCTGAGGCATTTCTAATTTTTCAGCGGCAAGCAAAAGCATTTCTATACGCCCACAATTACCCCAAAAAAGATTGTTATCTCCCCATATTCCTTGGTGCTTGATTAAAGAAATGGCTCGATCTATTTCTGCTCTAATTTGAGGAGTATCCAGCCAAGAAATTCCCCCTAGTCTGCCTAAAGCTACTTCAATTTTTGCCTGATGGAGATTTAATTTATCTATGGTTTGGGATTCTAAGGAGATGGCATTTATGGCAGTAATTAAATAGCGTTGATCGCCTGTCACTTTAGATAGACGCAGCAGGGCATAGGCAATCCCGCTAATTCCTCGCCAGTAGTTTAGGTTTTCTGGGTCTATTTTTGTCCTTGGGGGTGCTTGATGCTGTAATAAATAGTCACCACAGGCGATCGCTTTTTCTAAGCATTCTGAGGAATTAGACACTCCTGCATCCCAACATCCCAACAAACTTAAAAGAGTCGAACCAATACCACTAATAACGTTTAATTGAGTAGAATTATTAATGCGATCGAGGGTAATTAGGGAAAGAATATTTTCAGCTATTGGTATTAAAGAGGGTGCGTCGATTAGCCGCGCAATTTTCATTAGACCATAGGCGGAAGTTCCTAAACCATTAACCCCACCGATTTTTATTTGGCGATGAAATTGAATTGGATCGGCAACTATTCGAGCAATTCCCTCTGCAAACGAATTGATAATTTGCCAGACTAAATCGTGCCATTTTTTATCTCCTGTGATTTTAGCTAAGGCTGCAAAAAATAGCGCAATGCCTAAATTTCCATCCGCCAGATTTATTTGATTTAAGGGTTGGAAATTAAAGCCCCCAGTTACCGATTTATAATCTAAACCAAACCAGGCTAAGGTATTATCTTCACCTTGAATTGCTTGAGATTCAATGGAGTTGGCAATAGCAACAGCAGCTTCTAATAGTGAATTATTATTCGATATTTCATCGGCTATTGTAGCAGTATGATACGATATATTTTCAGACCATTGAGGCTTTTTAATGTATCGAGCTAAAAAAGCAGATTTAATAAAATAAAGCTGTTTCTCTCTATCCGATTCGCTTAAGCCTTTAACGTTGTTTATAACTTTATCAAAGCTTTTTTCTGCTAGGACTCGCTCTGCTTTTTTAGAATCAGATAGCTGTAGATCTCTACTGCTAGAGTTGGTTGTAAATAGAGGAATATCTAATGCTTCTAATGACTTTATTTCTGCATTCAAAATTTGCCAATATTGAGTTTCTGATTTAGTTAAAATAAAGCCTCGACTTGAAATATCTAAAGCAATACTGCGGTCTATACCGTGTTGCAATACTTGGGGAGCATAGGATTGCTGTAAAATTCTATTGTAGATACCTGTATCTCTAAAAAGAAAGCGAATATTTTGTTTGTTTAATAACTGTAATTGGCTATTCTCTGCCAGTAATGTATCCTTGTTTAGCATCAAGAAATCGTACATCTGTCTGAATCCCCAGAGTACTTCTGCTACATACTTAGCTGCGGAAACTTTCACGCCTACTAAAACAGGAGCATAATTATAATCAAGTTTTAATGCCTCATAATCCAGCTTCATACTGTCCGTATTAACATTTCGCCAAACTAAGGTAGGTAGAGTAATGTCGTCATTTATATCCCCTAAGCCGCCAATGTCTACCTGCATTACATCTTTTCCATGTACGCGCCATTGAGGTAATAAATATGTTTGAAAAACCGATTCGTGAAATTGCTTATGGGCTAAACTTAAAGCATGTTTTTTGGTTTTCTTGTTAGAGTCTATGGTGCTGTGTAATAAAGCTTCAAGATCTACTAATACGGGATGTTCTCCGCGAGCAATTAAATTTTCAACATGAAAATCTTGTCCTGCTAAAATATGAACCAAACAAATTAAGATACCCGATCGCTGATAAAATCTTTTGACTTCTGCTTCATCTTCACAAGGCAGTGCGGCAATATATTCCGACCAACCATGAGTTTTGTAATTCAAAAGTTTTAGACTGCTTAAAGAAGGCAGTTGCGATCGCTCATTATACCAATCAACTAATTTATAAAAACCAACTTCTAAACTTAAGTCCCGTGGCTTATAAACTAGTTTAAGTTTAGTATCAAAAGTAATAATAATTACGGACTGACCGCGATTGTGGGAATCGGATAAATTACACTGACAGGCAATAACTTTTTGTAATGATTGTTGGGGGCTATAATTATCATTAATTGCCTGCCAATTATCGGTTAGATGAGTTAAAAATTTAGTCGTACCCGATACCCAAAAATCAGTTACTGTTGCTAATAATCTTCCTAATACGCTGTATTTGTCGAAAAAAGACCAAAGATTATCGGATAAAAGTTTTTCAATAAATAGGTTGTATTTTTGATTATTTTTATTTAAAGATAACTGTACATCAAGTAAATCTTTTAAACTATTATTGTCAACTCGGAAATTATTAAACTCTTCGATTAAAGTGGCTCCACCAATTTCTATTAATCTATATAATAATCCTTGACATAAATTTATTTGTGCCTCCTCGCTTAATTTTTCCCATGCCTCCTTGTGGGTGGCTAATAACTTATCCTTAGCTACTTTAAAAAACGGCAGATAAAAGTCTTCAAAAGGTACGGGCTTGTTAGGAACAAAAAATTGCTTGCCCAAATTTTCATCAATAGATTGGGCAGTTGCGATCCGTAGGCTAGGCGCAAGCCTAATCGCTTTTTCCAAAGTAATCGCCCAGTCAGGTATTTCTAAAGTTGAATCGCCATCATTTACAGAATAATCTGCTAACAAAGGCAATAACTTATCCTTCTCTAATCCCATCCAGGCTATTCTATGCTGAAACTTAGATTCGTCTCCGCTAGCGACAACTTGTTTCCATCGGTTTATTCTTTTTAAACTAGTACTTAAATCGACTTTTAAATCGTCATTATCTGGGAGACTGTTTGTATAATAGCGATCGATTCTTTCTTGTAAATTGCTAGCTTTAATAACAATATTAAGGAGCTTATTGTTAGTGGCTTGTTTTGTTGGCTGCATCATGACTTAAATAATCAATAATAGTTAATAACTATTTCTAAGCTATTAGTTGAGGTGTTAAAGACTGTTTCATATAGGGAGGTAAAGCAAAGTTAGCAATATATTCCGTATGGTTGCGACAGCGGTAGCGAGGGTGGGGTTGAATTTTTGGTAAACTATCAAGATTGGTATTTCCCTGGGCATCAATTGACAAAGCTAAAGCAGCGATTGCCGTGGAAATCATTTTATGGTTATCTAAATACAGGGAAATGTCGTGATCTTTATCAAATACTGTGCGAGTTTGCAGTTGTTTTAATATATTTGTTGTTGAGCCGAAAACATTAGCCTGAAGCATATTTTCCAGCAGGGAAGATTCTTTTTGAGCATCTTTGATCAAGGTAGAGTAAAACGGAATGGCAACAGGTGATTGCCCAGAAGGTTTAATAAACTCCAGTAGTTTTAATTGAGATGCTTGCAAACCTCGACCTCGATAGCCTAATGTATCCATAGTTGCGATGGCTAAAGATGTAGAAAAGGCGCGATCGAATGTGCCAAAAGAAAAGTCTTCGTTACGACTGGCTAGCACTTCTGTCAGTAGCTGTTGGCGTAAGTCTTTCCCCGCATCATCTTGAGAGATTGCTAGGGCTAGATAATAATCTACTAGATAGGGGTTAGCAAAATATAAACCGCTGCGGGTAGCCATTCCCTGTTGTAACAACTCCACGGGGGTTTTAGACGGTAAACCAACTTTCTGTCGCAAAGCTCTAATCATGCAGGTAGTAGCATAATCTGTCTGACACCAGTGCTGGCAACTATCGTCTAAAAGCATTTTATTGGAATCTTCAGAATTACTCCAAAGTTGAGGATAATAACCCCCCGCACCATCGCTAAATTGCTCTAGAGCTTCAATTGACTCGACGGTATCTAAACCCTGTAGAATAAGAGCAGAGTCGGTGGCGGTAATTAGGCGATCGCTTTCAAAAGCCCATAGGCTATCCTGCTGTTTATCTAACAGGTATTGCTTTAATTCTGCGTAACTATCGGATAACCCTGCGACTTCCAAAGCTTTTAGCATAAAGCCCAAGGGTACTAAATCCCCATAGAGAAAAGGCTGGGCTGGTGCGGGAGGAAAACAAGTCATTGCCATAGGCTGCTGACAGGCTGCTGTAGTTAGCTGGGCAAGTGCTTGAAAAACTCGTTCCTTGCTCCATTGAATCCGCTTAGTTGCGGCTTGTAATAATCCTGTTTCTAAATTCTCATCGATATTGCCCTGTTGCAGAAAGAAAAGATTGCAGTTGGCAGTACGCTGGAAGTGAGAAAGAATACCTGCATGGATGTGAGTAGGTAAACGATTTTCAAACTTGGCAAGATAATACTCGTCGTGGCTTTCTCCCCCTTTAAAAGTTACTCCCACCGCCCGCAATAGCTCATAGTGTTCTCCTGTCGGCTCTTGTTCAAATATAGCTTGGGCTTTACCACAGCCGTCTTCTAGCCTGAGATGGAGCAATACAGGAGCATAGGGAGCTTGTTCCCCTAAACCGAGGCAATGGGCATTATCCACATCAAATAGTTTTAGCTGTGACTCAAAACGATCGGCTAAATTAGCTTGGGGAGTGACTATACTATCGAGGGTAACGGCATCTAATAGATTATCGTCGTCATTAGTAGCTAAGTATCTGCCCTGGCTGCTCATATCAACATTTCTGTAGCTATCTATGACTGTATCATCAGGTTAATTATTCATCGCTTTCGAAACTTTATCACACGCAATTTGTCGTATTGTTTGAGGAAGATTGAACAACACCATCCATTCCAAACTGTCGGGTAGCGATCGCAAAATTCTGGATATCAGCATTTATTTGCTCCTGTAATAGCGTTAAATTCTCGAACATCAATTTCGTTACGGCTGACATAGAGATAAGCCTTTGCTTCTATTGCTTGGTTGTTTTGATAACTTAGTTTGATGTGGTGCAATCCCCGAAAGAAAACGGTTTCTTTCTTGTTACCCAGCATTTGCTCTACCTTTAACGTGCCATTAGATTTAGCTTGGCGATCGCGCAAATAACCAGGATAATTTAGCAGCTTGTCTTGCTTTTCTGGAATACAAAGCCCCAATTCAACTAAATATGCCAATAATAGTTTCCATTTGGGCTGCAAGCTTGGTTGATAAGTTAGATAACACTCCAAACCGATTTTGGGATAAATCGTGTCTCCTAGATCGACATCCAAATCAACGCGATCTGTAAAAGGATCTAACTCTTCTAATAATTTAGTCAGGTTATCGATACAGCCCACCCAGCCCATTTGCTGTAGCCAAGGAACAATCTCTTGGGGCTTAATGTTGCGAATACAAAGTCGTACTGCATCTATCTGGCGAGACAGCATCAAGCCAATTTGGAATACATGAGCATCGGCAGGCAAAGTAGCAAAACATTGCTCTACCTGTTGTTTTACTGCTGGCGTTAGGGGGCGATTTAGCAATAAGGGCAAGGCAGTTTCTGTTACCCAGCCCATGTCGTTATTAATATCTGTCTGGGTGTCTGGCGGCAATAGCCCAAAGAAAACACTAGGAATGGGAAGATCGGGTACTGTTGGTTGGATGTCAAATTCCAACCAAATATTATGAACCAAATTGCCTAGGGGAGATTCTCCTTGATGCCAAACTTGACTAAAGTTAATGAGCTGTTGCCACTGCGACTGTTGAGTTATGGTGGTGGGTAGCTTGATTGGATATTGACTATCCCCTAATATTTTTTTACCTGCATCACCCGAATCAATACAAAGCAAAAAATCAGCATAAGCATCATTATTACCCAAGCGATATTCAAAGCCAAAGAAATTGCTAGTTGACTGGGGAAAAATATCGGCGATCGCTTTTATATTATTCCAGTTTCTATGGTCAATTAGTTCGGGAACTGTTTCTGATTCAAAAACTTTGACAGATGTGTTTAAAGACTGTTGTTTTTTATTTGTTGCTAGGTAATTGTGATTGGTTTTATTACTAATAATAACCATGGCTTTATTTTTGCTTTATGAATATATTGTGCGGTTAATATTATTTATGCAAAATTTCTTTTTTGCCTTTTTTAATTAAAATATTGCCCAAGTTTAACATTGAATCAGATAATATTTTTGTTGAGCTTTTTTCTGATATTTCAAATTCATTCAGCTCTTGAATAATATTATTATTGGCAATATATTCTGAGCTAAACATTAATTGAATAGGATCGATAAGATTGACGTTTTGAGGATATTTTAAATCTGTTCCATCTAAAAGATATGCTTTTTGAAAAGTACGATATTCTCCATTGCATAAAGCATAATCCCAATCGCGATCGCGTTTAATTAAACTATATAAGGTCGAAGCTGTAATATAAGTAAAATAATTGGCTAAGGCATTACGACCAGATTTGATTTTAACTGTCGATTGAGTAAAATCTAAATACCATTTCTCTTCGCCATCGGGAAAAACAATAATCAACTGATAAACAATATTCCACTGTTGGTGTAGCTTAAATAAAGACTGAAGATTGTCTTGAATAAACTGAGGTAAATTGATGCTTATTTCTGATTCAATCTTCTGGTACATCAAGTCTGTATCAAACTGTTCGGGATTGCGAGACAGCGCATTGCGTGCCTTTTTTTTGCTGTAGCGACTGTCGAGGGCGCGATCGACTAAATCATTACCTGCGACTACAGGAGCAAAATCAACCAGCTCGCGGTCATCTACGGTCATTTGAGAATAAGCAGAAGCTTGTTTGATGACAGCACAATTATTAGAATTGAATTCAACAATATCTCCAGGATCGAACTCAAAAATATTATTTATCAAACTAGGAAAAGCAGTTTTAAGGTCGTGGCAAAATCTTTCTCTAGTTAGAGGAAAGACAACTTTATTTTGCCAAGCTGAAGAACCAATATATTTAAAACCTTGCGCCCCTGGAGCGATCGCTTTTGGTTCAATTACTTCAATTAACTTTAATAAATAATTATATAATTCGTAAGGAAAACTAACAGGCTGATTGTACTGATATTTACCTTCCAAACTAATATGCCAAGTTGTCAGTAAAAAATCAATTTCAGGAAAATTTTCTTTAACCTTAGCAATAGTCTGAGGAGCAAAAAAAGTATCAACTGTGTTCCAAAAAACTCCTGAACTATCCTTAATTACAATGCCAAATTCAGGTACTCGTACTTCCGAACGAGTAGTCATCATCATTGTCGAACCCGATCGCACTTTAGTAAAGTCTGCCAGGGGATATATCTGAGAATATCCTAGCTGCAATAGACAGTCTTTAATTAGATTATCTTGAGGAATTAAAACATCAACATTTTTGGGTAAATAAGCCAAAGAACGCAAATCAAAGTGGTCTAAGTGTCGATGAGAAATCACCAAAAAATCATATTCTGGGAAGTTTTCTGGAGTAATCAATCTTTGGTGACAAGACTCATTTAATCCTTCACAAAAAGGATCTTGTAAGACAGGATCGATCAGAATTTTACAATCCTCTGTTTCTACAAATAAACTAGCATGACCTAATAAATGAACTTGCATATTTAGCTATCCGTTTTAATTAACTTGGGACTCCGAAATAATGGCAAAATCAGGAATATACTCTAATCTTTTGGGGGCTAAATAATATTGTTCGCAGATTAAACTAATACGAGGCTGGGAACTATAAAATGGCTTAACCGAATGAGTCAGATTACCCAAAAAATAAAGCAAAGTATTATATTCAGGAGGAATTACTTTAACAATATTTTTCCCTTCCAAAACTAATTCGCCCCCTTCAATATCTAGAGGTACTTGTACGTATAGCACGCTAACTAACTGAGGAATAGCGATCTCCATTTCATAACTAGAAATGCTACAGTCTACGTGGGGTTTAACATCTCCTCCCGCTTCAATTACCAGAGGATTAAGATAAAAAGCATTACATTTTGACTTCAATGCTGCTGTCAAATAAGGCTTAAATTCAGGAAAATGTTTAATTACTTTCTCAATTCCAGAACGCTTAAAAACTACTGAAAACCCTTTAGTACCTGCAAAATTCTCGCTTAACTGACTGGCTGCTAAATAAGGAGAAGTTAAAATAGCCGACTGCAAACGATCCAAATATTCAACGGTAAAGCGATCGCGTTTTCGCGCAAATATTCCTAGAGATTTATTCGACCGATTCTTAAATTGCGATTGTGTTTTTACCATTGTTCCCTCATCCCAATTAAGTAGCCACTGGCTAAAAGAGGTAAGGCGAGATTTCCTCGCCATACTCACTTTAGTTAAATCAGCTGATTACCATTTAATCTGTGACTTGCCTATACCAATAGTTGCTCCTGCTGCTACACCTCCGATAGTGAAAGCAACTAAGGTTCCTACTCCTATCGCAATTTCACCACCAGCTACCGCTTCTAGTTCCTCATCGCTTAATTCTCCTGCTTCTTGCTTGGCTTGAGCCTCGGCTTGGCTTTTTTGCACTTCTGCCCAAAGTTCTTCAGGAGTAAAGTCGTATCCTTTGCTTTCAGCTAATTCGGTCACTGCCTGGCGATCGTTTTCTGCTTCCAAAGCTGTTGCCAATTCTTTTTGCAAAGCTTCGTCTTCACCTACTTTAGTCAAAAACTCTTGTACGGCTGTAGTTGTCATAATCTTTGTTGTATTTCCCAAAAAGTTTGTTTTGTAACAATAGATTTATAATCAAATAAAATTAGTATTTGATTTTGTTTGCAATCTATATTTTTACGGTACAAAATGTAGTTTTTATTTTCAATACCTATAAGTTCAGGAAATAATTAATGTTGGGCAATTCAGCAAAGTTCAGTGAAATTAAGCCTATTATTCTCGTAAACAAATACTTTCTTTGCTTAATACCTAGCTACAAAAAATAGCTCTAAATATAAAAAGAGCCTCACAATACCTTTAAATATTAATTAAGAGTGCTAATAACTAATGGCTAATAACTAATGACTAATGACCAATGACTAATAGCTAGCACCACCAATAATTTTCTCCCACGCGAACTCACTTTAATAAAAAGCGCGATCGCAAGATACCTTATTTAGACTGCCGAAATAACCATCCCCAATACGCCAGGGAATTACCTCTGTAGAACAATCTAGCTGTTTCAACTCTTGAGCTACATCCTTAATCAAAGACTGGTCATGTTCGGTATATTGTCCCAATTCTGCCCAACTGTGAGCATAGGGCAAACAGGCTTTTGCT
>CAKZYI010000192.1 GCA_937884735.1 uncultured Pleurocapsa sp. | reverse complement strand
GGGTGACTTTTAGTTTTTTTTGATAAGATGCTTCATCAGCAATAGGTTGTTTATAATACTTGTCGGCAATTTTGTCCCAAAATTTAACAGATTGACTCATGTTAATGTCCTCTCCGCTTGTAGATTGTTATTTATTTGCGCTTTAATTTTCTGAAAACAAGCTATAATCTCGCAGCAAATTTATTTCCTAAGCCAAAGCAACAGAATTAAAATACTCAAAAGTAAAATCTCAGTACCTAATAAACTATCGAGTATCTGACCATCTTCAGGCTTGAAAACAAACTGAGATCGCAGCAACGTGTAAGGTAAGATTTGCAGACACAAAATTCCGCCAAACAACAACCATATAGACCATGCCAAACTCTGCCAGAGAGCGATCGCGGTTACCGTATCGAAGACTAAAAGAATGACATCAAGCGATCGCCACAGAAGAGGTGTAGGTGTAGCTAGCCATGGTGTTCCCGTTAGTCCGAGAATATTACCCACATGAACCGTTGCGCCATATAGCAAGGCGATCGCAGTTATTTTGGTATAAATCGCCGTCCAAGGTTGTTGTAATGCCGAAAGTAAATATTTTTGAATTGAGGTAAAGTTAATTTCCTGCATCTTCTTTAGATAGAGAAAACATCATTAGCTGTTTAGTGTTTTATGAACTCTCGCCATCTTAATTACCAGTTAAACAATTACTCAGAGAGCAATAATTTCAATAGTGGCAAAAATTATGTCGTCGAGATCTTTTTTCCCATGATAATAAATAAAGCGATGGTCGATTGACTAATGATAATATTTGCTCATTAATTAGTTCTGTAATTCAAAATACGAGACATTGGATATGGAAAAGCTAACAAAAGATCTATCAACCACACTGGAGTCTGAAGTTATGTGCTTCCTGATTTCAATCAAGGCGATCTTCCTTCACAACATTAAAAAAAGAGATCGCCCGATCAATTTATACTTAGGTTATAAACCCGCTTTGATGACGCAAAGCGATCGCAAATAAAATTGCTGCCAATAATGCTGCTGCTGTCCTAACATGATTCCAAAATGTCCAATCTGTGAGATATTGCGACCAGAGAGTAGAACCCTTAATGCTAGTGGGAGTAACTACCGCTAAAGCATCATTTAAAGGTACATTTCCCGCAACAGTTACGCCAATTGTGCCAACTAGATAGAGCAGACTAGCAGTGAGTAAATATACAGCAATGGTCGGCTGCCACTGAAACAGTAGGGAAACAGATAATAAAACTCCAGCCATAGCAGGGGCAAAAAATGCTGCCATAAACCAGGGATTGATAACAGTAATATTAATCGATTGCATGGTAGCGATGCCCTGGGCAGAAGGGAGTTTTGCCAAAGCATGCATGACAAAAGTTGAAAAAGCGAAGAAGATTCCTCCACTTACAGCACTACCAACAGTTGCCAATAGGATTAACGGTAGACGCAAATTTTCTACAATAGTCATCATGTTTTTACTCCTTATTGTTTGAAAATATTTTAATAAGACAAAGTTGCTGCTTTGCCTGAATATGTATTGTCGGTAAGTAAGTTGCTTGAGAATAAAATCAGCCACATCTAGACGAGAGATAGTCAGACTAGATGTGCGATCGCTACTTAAAGAACCATGTAAAAACAAAAATTACTAGTTTCATGATTTTTTGTTTCCCAAACTAGAACACCTTTAGCTTAAGGCTACTTAAAAATCCCAACCATCATATTTCGCTCGAACTATCACAATATTGCGCTCGATTGTCGATTTATCATTTACTAAATTCACTGTGTAGATATCTCCAGAGAGAAAATAGGCAAAATAGACCAACTGTTATCTCAATTAGCGTAGCCTGGATTAGAGAATTAACTGGCATTCCATCAATAGTCATACTGGCAAATCTAGACAAACCATAAGAAAGGTATAAGACAGTCGAAAGCACGATTGATATGAATGTAAGCTGAGATACAAATGCACCAGTTAAGATCAAAATGCCCGAAGTTAAGAGAAAACCTGAAGAGGCTCGAATTTCACTGAGTAAATTTACGTTACTACCAATATCGATGTTATTCGCACTGTAAAAATCTAGTGGTGATATCTGTATTATGATGCCAATACTTATAGCTATTAATCCAGAAAGACACAGTATCACTGTCAAAAATTTAGGTTTTTTCATGTCGTACTTCTTATTGAACCCAAATAATTTAATAAGATAAACTTGCTGCTTTACCTAAATAGGTATGATCGCTAAGTAAGTTGCTTGAGAATAAAATCCGCCACATCTGGACGAGATATAGTCAGACTAGATGTGCGATCGCTACTTGGGAAACCGTGGCGATATTCTCCCGTGCGATCGCCTTCGATAAAAGCTGCTGGGCGAATAATTGTCCAATCTAGATTGCTTTGTCGAACGTATTCTTCTTGTATTTCATGGTCGGCAAATACTATGCGTAAGATCAAGCCGAACATAATATACTTCCAGTATAAGTTGAGATTGCTCCAACTATCTCCTGCCCCCAGAGTTGACTGGCAAATAAATCTTCTGATACCTGCTTTTTCTAGTGCTTGAATAATATTTTGCGTACCTTGCGATCGCACATTGCCAGAGAGTTTTTTACCCGATCCGAGAATGCAGATCGCAGCATCATGACCGATTACCGCTTCTTCTACAAGAGTGTGATTCATAACATCCCCTGTAAAGATATTGAGATGAGGATGTTGAAGGTTTAACTTATTGGGGTTACGGACAAATGCGGTAACAGTATGTCCTTGTTCTAGGGCTTGTTCTACAACGTGACTACCAATGTTTCCTGTCGAACCAAAAATTACTAATTTCATGAGATAAATCTCCTAAACTCGAACACCTTTAGCTTAGAAGGACTCAAAAATCTCAACTATCAAATTCCGATCAAACTATCACAATCTTGCTATCGCTTATTTTTGATTTGTGGTATCAATTAAATAATGTTGAAACTAGAAATACTGGAATCAAACTATGGCAAATCCAGCTAACCAATGGTCGGAAAATAGCTCATCCCAGTTTTCTATCTCAACTACTCCCCGTCCAAAAAACATAATACTCGAACACCTGCAAAATACTGCTGGAGAAGGTAGTTATTGTAATGATGCAGGACATACAATTTTTATATCTCTTGCTTCCCGTCCGATTGAATACGTGCAGGTTCAAGATGGTAAAACTCATACGGGTTTATATCAAAGAGGAGAAATTTTAATTTCTCCTGTTAACACTCCTCTATATGTGCGTTGGTCGGGTAACGAAAATTGTTTGCAGATTAGAATTACCGAAGAGTTTCTTCAAAGTATTGCTCAAAAAACTTTAAATCAAAATTTAGACCGTCTAGAATTACTACCAGAGTTTCAGATTCGCGATGCTCAAATCGAAGCGATCGCCATGATGTTATTTACCGAACATCAACAAGAGCGTTTTAATGATGAATTTTATCTTGATTCTTTAACAAATGTTCTGGCAGTAAACTTACTTCGTAACCATACCGCCAGTAAACCTAAATTGCCTATCTACCAGGGAGGTTTGCCTCCGCGTCAATTAGGTCAGGTGCTAGATTACATCGATGCTTACTTAGATCGAAATATTAAACTAGCAGACTTAGCTCAATTATTAGATATGAGTCCATTTCACTTTAGCCGTCTTTTCAAACAATCAATTGGGATGACACCTCATCAATATTTAAGCCAGCAACGAGTAGGACGAGCCAAACAATTATTGAAACAAACAGACCGCTTGATTATCGATATTGCTTTAGAGTGTGGTTTTAGCAGTCACAGCCATTTGAGTAAACAGTTCCGACAGGTTACTGGTATTACTCCAAAAGCTTATAGATTGAGCTAGTTTAGATCTAAATATTTAGGCGATCGCACTGTACCTACCTATTTTTTATCTCGAACTTAGATAATGTAATCGATGTAATAGATAGTGCGTCTTGGCATAGATGAACTCTTCCAAATTCAGTTTAATATCATTTATTTTTTCCAGCGCATTTATTGTCTTTAATATTGGATATTTTGCCAGAGAGTTTAAGTTTTTTCCGTACCAACTTTATACTGAAGCGACGAAAGGATGGTCGCAGCTTAAAGAGTCTAAATCGGAGCAACTTCCTTGGTTTTATGTGCGTTCGAGCAAATCCACCTCTGAAGTTATTAAAAATATTAGTCAGACTCAGCCAGGATTATCTTTGGTCACGGAAATTGGAGCAGATAGCAGCATATCGGCTAAAATAATCGATTTAGAGGGTAATACGGTTCATAAATGGGAAATAGATTGGTTTGAAATTTGGTCGAATCCAACCCATTTACCCGAAAGCATAATTCCTAAATCAAAGCCGGGCACTAGTATTCATGGTGCTGTGGTTATGGAAAATGGCGATCTGGTTTTCAATTTTGAAAGCAAAGGTTTGGTTCGGATCAATCGCAATAGCGAAGTTGTCTGGCGTTTGCCTTATATTACTCATCACTCAGTGCATCAACATGATGATGGTAATTTATGGGTGTCGGGGACAAAGTATCAAACGCAAAAAGTCGATCGCTTGCCGAATTTAATACCACCATTTTATGAAGAGACAATTTTAGAAGTTAGCCCCGAAGGTAAGATTTTGCGGGAGTGGTATGTTGCCGATATTTTACGCAAAAATGGTTATGCAGGGCTGCTTTATATGGGCAGTCTCAATAATGAGAATACGGTAATTCGAGGTGACAATCGTCTGTTGGGAAAAACCGATATCTTGCACCTTAATGATGTTGAACCATTTCCAACTAATTTACAGCCTGGCTTCTTTCAGCCAGGAGATGTGATGCTTTCCCTGCGTAATATTAATACGGTTTTTGTATTTAATATCGAAAGCGAAGAGATTAAGTTTATGTCTACAGGGCAGTTTGTGCGTCAACACGATCCAGATTTTATTGATGGCGATACTATCTCGGTATTTGATAATAATAATGCCAGCGAACCAGAACGCAAAAGTAAGATTACTATTATTTCGGCAAAGGATAACAGCCACAAAGTATTGTTTGCAGGTAGCAAAGATAATAAATTTTATACCAGGGTGATGGGCAAGCATCAGTGGCAACCCAACGGCAATTTATTAATTACTGAATCTATGTCTGGTAGGGGTTTTGAAATAGATCGTCAGGGCAAGGTAGTTTGGGAATACATTAATTATGTCGAGCCTGGTGTTATCGGTGTGGTTTCGGAAGTGCAGCGTTTATCCCCAGAGTCTACCGAACTATTTACTCCAGCAGAATAAAGTAACAACAAGTATTTTATTACTCGAGTTCAAAATGAAATTAAAAACATCATCACTAATTAGCATCGCTATCTGCGTGCTGATGCTCGTTATTTTTGTTCAGCAACCTGCTATGGCTTATGTTGGCCCTGGTACGGGAATAGCAGCTTTGGGGGCATTAATAGCTATTATAGTAGGGGTTATAGCTGCTTTGTTTGGCTTCTTGTGGTTTCCTCTGAAACGACTTATGAAAAAGCGTCAGCAGGCTGCTAGTAAAGATGTAAAGGAAAGAGAAGAGGAACGAGTATGAGTCAGTGGATTGGGGCGATAATACTGGTTGCTGGCTTTGTGGTTTTGCTTCAGCTTTTGGAAGTAATCAAAAAAAGCCGTAATGTTGTTCGTATTGCCCTCCACTCAATGAAGATTCTTAGTTCTTCGCGGTTGAGCGATCGCCAGAAAGAGTTAAAATTACAGAAAAATTCTTTAAGATTGTTTGGGCTGTTCTTTGTCCTAGCATTTGGTGGCGCGATCGCTATTTTAATCCCTTTAGGAGTCTTGTGGTTAGGCGATCGCTTGGGGTGGCTTTCTCTTTCTGCTGTTTTAGCTACTACTGTTTCGCCAGTATTCTTAATTTTCAGTAGCATCGTGGCGATTGCGGTACTGTTCTTGAAACCAAATAAGAAAAAAGAGCTTGATACGGCTAAAACCAGCAGCTATTCCCAACTAGACCGTAATCTACATTCCCTAGCTTTTAATACCTACACCGCACAGATAACTTTAGCCGATTTTGAAGATCGTCTATTCTCTAAACAGCTTAAGAAATGTAATAACAAAAAACCTGTATTTATTACAGCCCTTCCTAGGGCGGGAACAACTTTACTTTTAGAATGCTGTGCAAGTTCGCCTGAGTTTGCAGCCCACTGCTACCGCGATATGCCTTTTGTGATGATTCCCTGCCTGTGGAATCGCTTTTCCCAGACTTTTCAGCGCACTGTAGCATCAACCGAACGCGCTCATGGTGATGGGATGCAAATTAGTCCAGATAGCCATGAAGCACTAGAAGAAGTAGTGTGGAAGGCATTTTGGCAACGACATTATCATCGCGATCGCCTTATTCCCTGGGACTATGAAAAAAATGAGGAATTTAAGATGATTTTTGATTCCCATCTGCGGAAAATAAATTTATTGCGCAGTCCAGATACACTAGATTCAACTCGTTA
>CAKZYI010000191.1 GCA_937884735.1 uncultured Pleurocapsa sp. | reverse complement strand
TATTTGGAAGAATTAGCCGATGGCAAGATAGACGGCACGCCAGAACTTTATTTACGCTTGATTAGAGAAACCAGGCGTTTGGAAAGACTAATTCACGATTTACAAGAACTTTCCAAGGCTGAAGCAGGCTATTTATCGATTAATTCTCAATCTCTCAATTTATACTCTTTATTAAGCTCTTTGGTTAATCGCTTTGCAGATCAGTTGCTAGAAGAGGGACCAAGTTTAATTTTAGAATGTTCTGAAGACTTACCTGCTGTATTTGCCGATCGCGATCGCACTGAGCAGATCTTAGTCAATTTGTTGGGCAATGCTATTCGTTACACTGAAGCAGGCTCGATTGCTGTCAAAGCTAATAAAGTAGGCAACTATGTCTGGGTATCTGTGACAGATACAGGAATGGGTATTGCAGAAGAAGACTTACCCTATGTTTTTGAACGTTTTTGGCGAGC
The DNA here is from genome assembly GCA_937884735.1 of uncultured Pleurocapsa sp. Lineage (GTDB taxonomy): Bacteria > Cyanobacteriota > Cyanobacteriia > Cyanobacteriales > Xenococcaceae > Waterburya. The sequence goes on along the minus strand of CAKZYI010000191.1, from coordinate 6,015 downwards.
CGATCCGTCTCGCTCCAGTCATTCGGGAGGGACGGGTATTGGTTTGGCGATCGCTCGTCGTCTAGTGGAGTTACAGGGTGGGCAAATCTCAGTGGAAAGTAAGTTAGGCAAAGGTAGTACTTTTCGTTTTTGTCTTCCTGCTGGGTAACTTGATTAATAAGTAATAAGTAATGAGTAATAAGTAATGAGTGATGGATAGAGCGATTTTTATATAAAAATAAAATTACACTAAAAACCTTTAAAGCTCTAATTACTAACAACTAATAACTAATGACTAAAAAATATACTATAACCAAGTAAAGGGCGGTTTATTAGCCTTAGATTACTTCTAGAGTATCAATTGTCCACTGTTTGTTTTGTCTTACAACACCAAATTTAAGAGGAATTTCTCGACCAGAATTTAAAATTAGAGTGATATCAATAGTTGAACTATCAGCATTGTTCATTTTAGGTATTTCTAAAAGAGTTCTTTTAAATTGTTTGATTTTTTTATTTTTAATTAGTTTTCTAAATTGAGGTTTCGACATTCTACTCTGAAAATTGCCTGTTGTAGACTGATAAGCCTTATCGATTTTATCTTCAATAATTAACTTAAAAAAATCGTTGATTACTAATGGTATTCCTTTAGTATTTCTCATCACAATTACTACTACGGATACCCAAACTAAAATCGCGATCGCAGCGATCGCACCCAGACCAATTAAAACGTATTTACCATAAGGCTGAAGTAATTCCATGTTATTTTGCTGTATTAGTTAGAAACTTAGAGATTGAAGCTTTTATTAAAATCTTCCCCAATTCAATCTAGTAGGTGTCACAATCAAAACTACTACAAAATCTGTTTAATACATCTGAGTAAGTAGATAAAACCCAACATATTTTAGGATTATGCAACAAATATTTAGTATTCTTGCTTTAATGGATGGCTATCTAATTATTTTGGCAATTATATTTGTCATTTTGCCAACATTAATCGCTATTTTGTTGCGTTATGCTTTATATCGGCATCTTAAGAGTTTAGCAATTAAAACCAAAAGGCTTTTAGTAGGAACAAATTTAGAATCTAATCCCAAAATTATTCATAAGCTAGAGCAAAGATTTGTTGATAGTCAAGTTAATTTAGATCAAATTAACACTTCGTCGGTAATTGAAGGAACATATAGTCAAGAAAAGTTTTATTTTCTCGGATTATCTTTGAATTGCGATTTCATTGATAATTTATCACGCATTTTACCCAACTTACTTCTTTCTTTTGGCTTGTTAGGCACATTTTTGGGGATTACTTTTAATCTAGCAAATTTAAGCCAAACTATCACACAAACAGATGTGAATGATGTTAGGAACTTGGTAGAACAATTGAATGTTCCCCTGCGAGGAATGGGGGTGGCTTTTACCACTAGTTTAATTGCGATCGCCTGTAGTTCTTTTTTAACTGTATTAAATTTATTATGGAATACTAATATTGTTAAAGCTGGTTTACTTAGCTACCTCGAAGACTATATTGACAATATTTATTTGCCTAGAATACAGCCCATTAGCTCTTTAGAGGGGGCAATTGATAAATTTAGCAGTGATTTTGAAGGGATGCTCAATCAGCTAGGAAGTACGATTGAAGAATCTATGACAAGAGCCTTTAGCCGTATAGAAAGCAGTGCCAAGACTTTTGAAAAAGCGGCTAATGTATTAGATAACAGCGGTTTTACAGAGCGTTTGGCTTCTGCGACTAATGATTTGGCGATCGCTCAAAATCAGTTTTCCCAATCTTCACTGGTGTTACAAAAGTCTACTCAATCTTTCGACCACAATTTAATTTCAGTGCAAAAATTAACCAAAAAGTTTTTGGAACTAAACCAAAAAATAAATAATATCGACCAACAATACAATGATTTAGTCGATTTGAGTCAGGAAAAAAATGCGATGGAAAAGGCTGGTCTAAAAGATATTCAACAAGAACTATCAAAATTAATTGACAAGATAGATTGATTAATAATTAGTAACTATATAGACAAGGCAAAGATAGTTTTTTAGGACTTATTATTTACTTACTGAAAATAATGAAAAATAAACGTAAACTACGGAATTATGAAGCAGTAGAAAGCTTGAATGTTTGGCCATCTTTTACTGATTTAATGGCTAATGCTTTTATGATTATTAGCCTATTTTTATTATTAGCTTTGTTTAAATCCTTATTTCTAAAATACGCAGCAGAAGAAACCGAACAAAGCCTTAGCGATACAGAAAGACAGGTAAGACTACTTCAAAGAGAAATAGCTACTCTAGAAAATGAATTGGGCGAAAGCACTTCTGATGTACGCCAGCTAAAAAAAGCATCTTCCCAACTACAAAGATTATTGCTTGACAGCAACGAAAAAAGCCGAAATCGGGTTGACATTCTAGAGTCAGAAATAGAACGTTTAAAATCTGCTCCCCCAACCGTAGTTATACAAGATTCTGGAGGATATCAGTTTGATTCTGGTAGTGCCAAGTTACCGAATAGCTTAAAAAAATATATCACAGTTGATCTAGTCGATCGCATTGAACGTATTAGCCAACAGCGCAATCTTTATGTTGTAGAAATTATCGGACATACCGATGGACAAGTTAACTTTGGCAGCGGAAACCTCGACCAACAGTTAGAACAGGTAGCCAGAGGAAAACAACCTGTGGACAGTCTTAAACCAGGCTCAAATGCCGATTTGGGTTTGATGCGGGCGTTGGAAGTGGTAAAGCAGCTACAAACTGTTCAAGAGCAAACTGGCAGACTCGAAGGAGTACAATTTCATGCTTATTCAGCAGCGCAAATTCAACTTCCTAACGGAGATTTTTCTCCTGCTAACCGCGAACCAGATCCTAGTCGTCGAAGAATAGAAATTCGCTTCTCTCCTTTGGGAAAAGCCGAAACAGTCAGATAAGATTAGGCAAAAAATATAAATAACTAAAATAATGGGCTATGTAAAAGAACTTCGTTCAATAGTAGGTAATCGTCCCCTAATTATTCCTGGTGCAGCAGTATTGATCTTTGACGAACAGAATAGATTGTTGCTACAGCTACGTCGAGATAATCAACAATGGGGATTAATTGGTGGCACGATGGAAATAGGGGAGTCTTTAGAAGAAACTGCCAAAAGAGAAGCCCTAGAAGAAACAGGCTTAACTTTACATCAGTTGAATTGGTTTAGACTGTTTTCAGGGCAAGAACATATTTATCAATATCCCAATGGGGATGTAATTGTTAATGTTGTTGCTGTATATACTTCGCGGCAGTTTGAGGGAAAACTAAAAATAGATGAAACAGAAGGATTGGAAGTACAATTTTTTAAATTAGATAAATTACCTACCAACATTAGTCCACCAGACAAACCAGTTATTGATCGATATCTCAGTAGTCTGCATAACTAATTGAGATAACTAACAACTTAAAACTAAAAAGCCTGAATCCACTCTTTGACTTCATATTCTGTCCAGATGCCATTTTGCCAGTAAGGATCGGATTCTACTATTTTACGTACAGTAGCTTCATCGTCAGCTTCATAAATGCCAAAAACCTTAGTATTATCTTTAGTAGGACCTAGAGTTACCAATATTCCCTGTTCTTTTTGACTAGTCAAACCATTTAGATGAGCTTGACGGTAGGGAGTGCGTTTTTCGAGAGCATTTTCACAGTAACTTCCCCACATGACGTATTTCATTACTTTTTAATATTCTTCTTTGTAGATTTTTCTAACCAATTCGTAAAATAGCATTATTCTTGCCGCTCTGCCCGATAAATCAGGGCAGATTCCTATTTCTTAGATAAAGCTTACCCAGTCGAGCTACCGCTGGAGAGGTTCGCCTGCCGAAGGCAGTCGGACGAACGTAGTTCGTCGCTCGACAAGATAGAGGCTTCGTCTCCGTAGGCTTGAAATTCCCTGCGCCCCAGGGTATTTAGTCGCAGAGCCAAAGGCTCAGAGCGTCGCTAGACGCGACTTGCATGCCTTGCGTGCTGCATTCAAAATATTGCGACCCGCCAAAGTATCTCTGTCGAGGACTAATCCACAAGAACAAACATGAGTACGAGTGGACAAAGATTTTTTAATTCTGTTGCCACACTGATAACAATCTTGCGATGTGAAATGCGCTGGTATAGCAATAGTCTCAACATCAAACACTTTTCCAAAATACTCAATCCACTGTCGGAGAATCCCCCAACTAGCATCAGATATTGATTTGGAAAGGTGTTTATTTTTAACCAAGTTCTTAACCTTTAAGTCTTCAAAAGCCACGATATCATTAGATATCACTACGCACCTTGCCAGCTTGATAGCAAAGTCTTTACGCTGACGACTAACTTTAAGATGTTGTCTGGCTAATCTAATTCTAGATTTGTGATAGTTGTTACTTTGCTTCTCTTTATTCTTTTTCCTCTGCTTATCGTATTTTTTAGATACTCTACGTTGTAGACGCTGTAATCTCTTTTCCGCTTTTCGTAGAAATTGAGGTGGCAACACAAAATTAAAGTTTGAGTCTGCCAATAGATACCTAAGACCCATATCCAATCCGATAGCAGTACCAGTTTTTTCTCTGACTTCTGTTCTATCTATTTTGACGGAGAACTGAGCGTAGTATCCGTCTGCGCGACGAATAAGTCTCATGCGCTTAATTTGCTCTAATTGATAAAAATGCAAATTCCTACTGCCAATTAACTTGAAGCTACCAATGCCTGTCTTATCAGTAATAGTTAGCTTTTTCCTGTTTTCTGCTACCTTCCATCCTGACTGTTTGTACTCGACTGAGCGAGAATGCTTTTTGAACTTAGGGTAGCTTTTCTTTCTTATGGATGAGTCTTTGAGGTCGGAATAAAACTTATCTATTGATTTTGCAGCCCTCTCTACGCTTGCCTGACAAGCATGGGAGTTGAGATTATGACACCAGGGATAAGTAGCTCTAAGTTCGGTATTATGCCGAAACATCAGAGTTTTATTAATTCCTCGGTTATCTCTCCATAATCGAATGCACTTGTTGCGAATGAATTGCGCTGTGCGAATAGCATCGTCTATCCGACGAAACTGTTCATTCTTGCCCTTCAATTTGTATTCAAGTACAATCATGGTGTTGTCGATTGAGTGCTTTTATCAACATGAATAACATATCATATGGTAAAAAAATGTAGATTTGCTTTTGATGGGTGCTTATAGGCATAACCGTATCCGTAATTTAGTCATTGGCAGCACTACGGCTCAAATGCTGCGTATTTCCCATATTCCAATTTGCCTGTTTAGATAAGACCATCATTTACCCAAAACCAATAATTATGTTTACTCTTCAGTTCCTATATTCAGGTAATCTAAAGACTAGAGAGTAGGTTAAATTTGCTGTTATAAATATGGATATTAAAAATGGTTTTGTCGCTACGGTGGGAAATACTCCTCTGATTCGCCTCAACAGCTTTAGTGAGGAAACAGGATGCGAAATACTTGGGAAGGCTGAATTTCTTAATCCTGGTGGCTCAGTCAAAGATCGAGCAGCCCTTTACATCATTGAAGACGCAGAAAAAAAAGGATTGTTAAAGCCAGGTGGTACGGTAGTTGAAGGCACAGCAGGAAATACGGGTATTGGTTTGGCTCATATCTGCAATGCCAAAGGATATAAATGCCTAATTATTATTCCCGAAACTCAGTCTCAAGAAAAAATTGATACTTTAAAAACCCTCGGTGCAGAAGTACGTCTTGTTCCCGCAGTACCCTATAAAAATCCGAATAATTACGTCAAGGTATCAGGGCGAGTTGCAGAGGAAATGGACAATGCTATTTGGGCAAACCAATTTGAAAACCTAGCCAACCGCAATGCCCACTATGAAACTACTGGAGCAGAAATTTGGACGCAAACCGAGGGAAAAGTTGATGGTTGGGTGGCAGCTACGGGTACAGGTGGCACATATGCAGGGGTTTCTATGTACCTCAAAGAGCAAAATCCTAATGTCCGTTGTGTAGTAGCAGATCCCATGGGGAGTGGTTTGTATAGCTATATCAAAACTGG
>CAKZYI010000190.1 GCA_937884735.1 uncultured Pleurocapsa sp. | reverse complement strand
GTGAGAGGATATTCCGCTTGGGGTTGTTACCGAGCCTAACGACATCGTAGGTGTCGCCATCGATACGCAGATTACCCCCGAAAACCCTTCCTTCTCAGCTGCTGACAGCATCTACTTTGACATTGGCAACCGATACCTCAACCCCGACGGTACCTACACGTATATCGACTACCACGAAGATGTCGATCTATATCAGGTTGAATTAAGTGCAGGAGATACGATTGCGGTTGAAAGCTTTGAGGTAGAGGGCAATACCGAAGTCGGTTTGACTTCAGGAATTGCTGTCTTTGACACTGATGGTAATCGACTTGATTTTATTACTGAGTGGCAACTCTCTGCACCCGATAAGTTATTCATGGGCAGTAATCGAGATAATCAATTTAACGAAGATGGAACGGTCAACGAAGACCACACCGACGTTTATCTAGAATTTACCGCACCGCAGGACGGGATTTATTACGTTGGCTTTGCCGATATGTTTGGCACGTTACCTACATATGGGGAGGGAGAACCTTTTATCCCTACCGAAACCGGCTACAGCATCGAAACGCCTGGTTTGTCGTCCAACAACCGATTTCATCTTGGTAACTACGAAATCGAGATAGATTTGTTAACAGAGGACAATCCTCGCCAAACAGGGACTCCTACCCCACCCGTGAGCAATCCGGATGTCACCAATCCGCCTACCCTTTCTTTGAGTGCTATCCCCGCTACGGTAAGCCGAGAAGGAAACCTCCTCGCCAATGCGGTTGTCGAATTCGTTGAACCTAGAGAGTTTGACAATTCCCGTACTGATGATTACTCCTTTGTTACCTTTACTATTGAGGCTGAAGGAGAGATTCCTGAAGAGGGGATTGAATTTGTTCTTAACAGCGATGCCAATCTGCTTGACTACATATCTGTCAACCAACAGGGGGAACTCCCCAGTACTATTGGTGGACAGTCGCTAGGCGCGTTTTATGACGAGGATGGTATTCCCACGGGGATTCGGCTCCTGATCGAAGAGCCGACGATGAACGTTACCTTAGAAAGAACCAGTTCAGATAGAACCGGGACACTGAGGGGATTTCCTGTTGGTTTTCTTTTTGATGAATTTGAGGGCTTGGAGACGGACGGTGCCGAAGATGTTAGCTTTTTCCTCCAGCCAGGGGAGGGCTATGAAATTGCTCCCGATGCCGGAACCACCGAAGTTACCTACTACGATTCAATTGAAGATGTCCCTGATCCCACGGGTGGAGGGGACACCGTTCCTGAAGTGGGCGTGACCATCAGCGAGTCAACACTGATTGAAACCGAGGAAACGGAGACCACGCTCACCTTTACCCTATCCGAACCACCTCCAGAAGAAGGTATAGCAGTATCGTTAGCTAGTGCGGATGATACGACTATCGGTACCCCCCTTAGCCAGTTAGATGTCTTAAATGCTGAAACTACAGGCGGTGATTTTCCAATATCAAACGGCTCTTCTGGATTTATCTTTACCATTACAGAGCAAGTTGCCACAATCACGCTCTCCGTTTTTGACGAACTAACGGTTGATACAGGTCTGCCTGAAGATACTTTTCAAGAAGGTATTCTCGATCTTACCTTTGCCCTACAGCCGCAACAGAGCTACACCATTGACGCCAATGCTAGCGAAGTTAACGTCGCGATTGCTGACAACCCAGACTCACAGATTCTAGTGACTTTGACGGGTTCTACTGAGGCAGATGAAGACAGCACCGATTTAATTGAATCAGAAGGTACCGTCAGCGTTCATACCTTTAGCCTCAGTGCAGCCCCACCCGCAGAAGGTTTAACCGTCAGCGTCAGTGCAGACTCCCTGGATGACTTCGATTTAAATGCCATCGAGGTGCAAGGAGGTACGATTGCTGAAGTACGAGACGACGGGTTTGACCTTACCATCACCGAACGGGAAGCTACTATTCGCCTACCCGTTCTCGAAGATGGCGTAAACGAGGGTAGCGAAACTGCCACCTTTACCCTGCAACCCGGCGATACCTATGAAATTGTTTCACCAATAGCTGAAGCAGCCTTTATCCTGACCGATACACCAGACCAAGTTGCTGTTTCCCCAGAAGAAGTCGAGGAAAATGACACCCTATCTCAGGCTACTGCTCTGAGCTTGAGCAGTGATAATCCTACGGTTTTCATCGGTGGAGCAATGTCAGGGTACGATCCAAGATTTCCTGCGAGGAATGCTCGTTTTTCCGAAGACGTAGACCTATACTCGGTCACTTTAGAAGCCGGACAAACGCTCGCTCTAGATATTGACACTAGTGAGCCAGAACCCCTTGACCCAGGTCTAGCCTCAATTTTGGTATTTCCTGAGCTAACTGACATACCTCAGAAGGCTGATACCGAACTACGATTGTTCGATGGTTCGGGCAATGAAGTTGCTGCCAACAGTGACGGCGCAGCCTCTGGCGAAGAGTTCTCCCGCGACCCCTATCTTGAGTTTACTGCCGAAACTGCGGGCATCTACTACATCGGTGTTAGTCAGTTGGGCAACCGCAATTACGACCCCAATGTTGCGGAAAGCGGTAGCGGTTGGACTTTCCCAGAAGTAGGCGTATACTGGGGCGAATACGACCTCACCGCCTCTTTGGTAGATACTCCAGAACCACCCACAACCGAACCAGTATTCGGTTCCCTCGAAGCAGATACTATCGAAGTTAGTGGCACTAGTCAACTAATTTTCGCTGGTGATTCCAACGATTTAATCGACGCTTCTATTGGTAGCACGGGAAGCAACCGGATTTATGCGGGTAGTGGTGACGATACTGTAATACTCGGAATGTCCGATAGAATTGTTGGTGGTGCAGGTGCTGATAAATTCTTCACAACCAACGGTGGTGATAATATCATTACTGGTGGAGAAGGAGCCGACCAGTTCTGGATTGCTACAGCAGAAATTCCCGAAGCAGCGAATATTATTACCGATTTTACCAGTGGTGAAGATGTTTTGGGTATCGCTGGTTTAGGAATTGGTTTTGAGGATTTGAGCATTACCGAGCAGGATGATAACACCTTGATTGCTGCGAATGGCTCGGATTTAGCGATATTGCA
>CAKZYI010000189.1 GCA_937884735.1 uncultured Pleurocapsa sp. | reverse complement strand
ATCCCTAACCTGCCCCATTGACTGTGCGACGCAAATAACCTTCAGACTGAGAAAAGCGATCGAATATTGTGTTTAGTTGATTGCGATCGATACCTCTTCCTGTGTCAGCAATAACAATCTCCAGCATTTGAGCCGTAATTACAGAATTGGCATTTTCTGCTGTTTGAACTTGAGCCGTAATCACAATTTTTCCGTCAGTGGGAGTAAATTTACAGGCATTGTCTAATAGCTTAGTAAATACTTCTACTAATCCATCTATGTTAGCCAGTACATTAGGTAATTTGGAAGGCAATTCAATACTTATTTGGGGCAGTGTTTTGATTTGGGTAGTAGCTTGAGTACTATGCAGAGCTAAATTCAAAGCTTAGTCAATGGATAAAGATTCTACATTGCGAACATTGGAATATAACTTACCTGCTTCAAGTTTGGAGAGGGTCAGAAAATTTTGAATCAGTTTTCCCAGTCTTTCCGCATCTTGTAATGCAGTATCTAGCATGATATTTTTGAGCTTTACAGGTATATCAGGCTCGGTAGACAAACTTTCTAAACAGACTCGAATTGTGGAGAGGGGTGTCCGTAATTCATGTCCGACGATTGCAATTAGATTGCTTTGAGTACATTCTACTGCTTCCAATTTCTGATTTAATTCAACCAAATTAGTGTAAGCTTTTGCTTGGGTTAATGCCGAGCCTGCACTGGTGGAAACGGCTTCTACTAAATCTATGTCATCGGGTTTCCACTGAAATTCTTTGTCTCCTCCGTGGTGTAGCTCTAGCATTCCCAAGACTTTGCCCTGATATCGCAGAGAAAGCATTAGCCAAGAATGTATTGTACCACGCTCAATTTTGTCTCTGATTACGGGGTTTTCGTACAGATAAGGGTTTTGTGCTACATTTTCGATCGCCAAGGTAGATTTCTGAGCTTGGGCAGCAACAAATAAAGGATTTTGAGCTACCGACCATGTTTGACCCAATAAACTCGTCATTGATGGAGGCTTGGCTTCATATTTGATCTCTATCTCTGTATCATCAGGACGTAACGAGTAGAGCAGACAGCGACAGTAAGGAAATAATTTGCCTAACTCTTTAACCGTTATTTCGAGTATTTCTTGAGGATTTAATGAGCTACGTTGTGCCGATGCGATTCTATTGATTAAAGATTCTTTTCGCTCTGCTGTAGCGATCGCCCTGTATGCTTTTAAAAGTTTATACTGACCTGATTGCAGGTAGGTTACTAAACGTTGAGCAAAGATATTTAAATCTATAGGCTGGGCTGTAAGCAGAGACTTACTAGCGATGTCTCGCCTTAGCTTAAATAACTCTCTTGCTTGTTGGGTTTTTGCTTTTAATTCAGGACGATAATTGGCAATTATCCCCAATAACCAGTCAGCAGCACTGTATGCAACATTGCGATCGAAGCTCCAGATACCTTCAAACCTTTCTCCTTCTTCAAATTTTTCACCTTCCTCAATATCTTGCTTTGCTATGGGCAATTTTTCCCTAACTGCAAAACAGGCAGAATAGTGCTTTCCGACAATGACTAGATATTTTTCTTCTGCTAGGGTATCTGTTGGTTTAGTGGGAATAGTTTCATAATCAGAGCTGGCTACTGCAAAGCTAGATTCTGCTTCTGGCACGCTCAATATGTAGACGTGATTATTTTTTTGCGCCATGCGCTGAAAACGGCTTTCCTGCTGTCGGAATAGTCGCTCTTGCTGAAAGTTGGCAATAACTATAGCTTGGTTATCATCTGCCAATACCAAATCTTGCATTGCGCGAGCTAGAGCAATCAATGATGATTTGAAGTATATTTGAGGGCGAAGACCATTATATTCCGTGACCAAGTCCCTCAGTAGAGAATTAGTCAGCTCCATTAAGTTTACTTATATAGTTTAGTGGTAAAAAAGTTTTTATCTTGGTCATAGAAATGCGATCGCAGAACTTTAAATGCTGCTGAGACTTCCCAATTTATATCTTTAAAATTGTTTGAAATTGTTTGCTAGTTATTGTTCCTTCTAGAAAGGCAAATTACATTTTGCAGATTTGCCTATTCGATCACAGCTTTATCTAAGTTGGTATCTCTAAGATCTGCCTGCGCCATGTTTGCACCAGTAAAAATAGTGCCGTCTAAGTTAGCTCCCCTTAAGTTGGCAGATCGCAAATCTGCATAACTAAGATCTGCTTCTGATAAGTCTGCATTCCGCAAGTCTGCTTTTTTAAGGTAAACTAAGCGCATATCGGCATTAATTAAAGAAGCTCTAGATAAATTAGCCTCTTCCAAACAAGCGCGAATCAGCAACGCACGACTAAGTTTGGATTCGACAAGATTAGCTGAATATAAGTGTGTGCGCCAAAGATTAGAGCCTGAGAGATCGGCTTCACTTAAATTAGCTAAATCTAAAATCGAACGACTAAGATTAACTTCAGTAAGATTGGATCTCCATAATTCAACTCCAGTCAAGTTTTCATCAATTAGTGCTGTCCTTGCCAAATTCACTTGACCAAAATTACGCTGTCCTGACTTATAACTTATAAGAAGTTGAGTAGCACTAATTGTGTTGGTCTTAAATTTGTGTGGATGTAAATAAAACATTTAAGCCAAAGTTATCCCCTTCGTAAAGCTTTTTTCGAGAGACAATCTAGCTCACGGAAACTGCTGTAAAAACTGAACCTGCAATTACAACTAATGCGATCGCACCCCAAAACATATATCCTTTTTGCTCCTGGTTAGAAGGAGTTTCTGCATAATACATTTGAGGCTCTTTGGCAAAGTTGTTGATGATGCCGTTTTCGTCAGAAATAGTAGTCATGATTATTTTTTGTTAATTTATATAAACTAGTATAGCAAATATGTAACAAAATGTTAATTAAACTTGACATACTCATGATGAATACAAATTTTGCCTATTCATAAACCTTTAACAATAAGTAATAAGCAATAAAGGTAACTACGATCTTTTACTCTTTGTTTTGGCGATCGCTCTAAAACTTTACTAAAATCTATATTTAGTGTCATTTAGAATTTACTGGCTTGTGTAGCGACCGCATATTTTCCAATGAAATTAATCGAGAATATCCTAAAGGTTTAAAGCTAAAAGCTTAGAGCTCAAAGCTAAAGGCAATTTGACAAACAACACACACCCTTAAGTTGTCACAAATGGTCATTGTTAAATTAATATCTAATCCTGGGGTCAATGTAGGCATTAATAATATCGATCGCAATACTAGCAATGACGACAATTATGCCGAAAAAAACCATTACGCCTTGTACAGTCGGATAATCCCGCAAGGAAATGGCTTCGTATAGTCTATAGCCCAATCCTGGCCAAGAAAAGGTTACTTCGGTTAAGACGGCGCCCCCTAGCAAGGCTGCAAAAGTCAAACCCAA
>CAKZYI010000188.1 GCA_937884735.1 uncultured Pleurocapsa sp. | reverse complement strand
GAAGCATTTCCTCCCGCCGAACGGTACTCAGGATGCATCTTAAACAGAGCCTTCCCCGCCTGGTCAACGATTTTCTTTTCGTTGTTAGCTAAAGTTTCGGCAATACGCACGCGCTTTTCGCCAGTTGTTAAAAAGTTTTTAATGCCTTCTAGTTCTCCGCTACTGGGGTAGCGTAGTTCGTCATCCGCTTTGAGGATAACTTGACTAACTATGCTCATAATATCCAAATAGGTTTTAATTAACTTTAATAATTTTAGTATCTCAACTAAGAGATATCGCTGGCAATATATTGCCACTCCTCGGTTGATAAAGGTTGCTTCACTATATCAATCTTAAAAGTTGAGATTGCCGCATGAATTAAGTTTTGTATTATTTTATCTCGATTACAGGGCAATTTTCTATGGTGTTTCCCACAATCGCTTTTTTGCTTAAAATTAGTTAACAAATCCTCTTTTAAGGTTGTATCGAATACTTGTTGATAGAGATCGGCATTGGTATTCAAGATCATCGATCCATGCTGCTAGACTACTTTTCCCCGACGTAGCTGCGCGCTACCAATGACCTTATTTCCTACTGGTGTAACCAAGTCTGAACCCGTAGCAGTGGCAAAACAATTGTCGTGGTTTATATACTCTTTGGTAGCAGTACCATAGTCTAAATCTACCCCAAGCGATCGCCATCCCTCAATCAAAAACTCGCAAATTTGTTTATATACTGCCAATCTTTTCCCTGGAGGAATAGACATAATTACTGCATAGGTTAAATCCCCTTGATGCAAAACTGCTCTACCTCCTGTCGGGCGACGTACCATATCTAATGGTTGTGATTGCCAAGTCAAGCTTTTCCAATTTTGCGGATAATCCTTTTGATGGTATCCCAGAGAAATTGCCGCAGGTAGCCAGGTATAAAATCGAATTACAGGGGGACTTTTTTCCAAACGATGTTGTTCTAGCAAAAAGCGATCAACCGCCATATGCGTTGCTCCTGATGCTTCAATAAGAGGTATATAACGCCAGATGTTGCTCATAAGTAGCAAAAGAAAGCTGCATAAAGACAAGTAGCAGAAGAGACAAGGCGTGCCTTGTCTGTACGATAGTTAAAACAAGAGTATTCTAAAATTCCTCTATGGAAGATTTGAAAAAAGTTGCAGCTAATCCGTTGACTTCATTTCATTTACTGGTTGAACTAAGTCAGCATGAGAATTTTGCAATACGTTATTTGGTAGCAAGCAATCCTAACACGCCAGAAGAAACTTTAATCCATTTGGGAAAAGAACTTCCTAATGAGGTTTTAGAAAATCCAGTTGTTGAGCTATTAAAGCTAGAAAATCCTCATAGTTATTTTAAACGATTATCCCTAGCTCGCGATCGCAAAACTCCTCCTGAAACATTGGAAAAGTTAATTTTTAATAGCAGACGATTTAAGCATGAGTTAGCAGTTTTGGAGAATTTAATTACTCATCCCCATACTTCATCCAGAATTTTGCTTAAGCTTTTCGAAAAATTAAATGGAATGTTTATTTTGAAGAATGGCAGAGTAAGTGGCAAGCCAAACCATATAATTCGTAAGGTAAAAGAAAAACTAAACGAAGTATGAACAATACATCTTCCAAGTTTCAGTTTGTTTTAGCTTCTGCTTCCCCTGCGCGATTAAAATTGTTACGAATGGTAGGAATTGAGCCAACTGTGTGTAAAAGCGACTTTGATGAAGATTCAATTCAAATTGAAGATGCAGAAGAGTTAGTAAAAACCCTAGCCCGATGCAAAGGCGAGACAGTTGCACCCAAATTTAACGGTGCTTTAGTCTTAGGATGTGATTCTGTTTTAACGGTAAACGATCGCATTTATGGTAAACCAGAATCTCCTCAAATTGCGATCGCACGTTGGCGAGGAATGCGAGGAAAAATGGGTAAAATCTATACTGGTCATGCTTTAATTGATTTGAAACAGCAAAGACAAATTGTTCTTTGTGGTATTACTAACGTTCATTTTGCCAACATAAGCGATCGCACTATTGAAGCTTATGTCGCTACAGGTGAACCATTAAACTGTGCTGGAAGCTTTGCGTTAGAAGGAAAAGGCGGTATGTTCGTTGAAAAAATTGAAGGCTGTCACAGCAACGTAATTGGTTTAAGTCTTCCCTTGCTATATCAAATGATTGAGAAGTTGGGTTACAACGTTACGAGCTTTTGGAATTAAATTGCTATAGCTTGAAGCTTGCAACTTTTTTAGATAAATCCCCAATTAAATATTAAATTGATTGACAATCTTGTCTATCGGGAATTACAACGTTGACATATTGAGTAAATACGGCTAGAAGCTAAAAAGAGTATTCTCATCAGTTTTATACTTCCAATTAGGGGCGACATAAAAATATGACATCTAGAGAAGATTTTAAACAGGCGATTAGAACGGGAAATATTAACGAAGCTTTCCTGTTGGCAATGAGCAATGCACCCGAACTAAGTATTACAACTAAGATTATTACTGCTGAAGGAGAGGAACATCAGATAAATAGCCATAAAACGGGCGCAGACAACTATTTACGCACCAATATCAATTTAATTGACGGAAAAATCGAAAATGAAATTGGAGAAAAATTGACAGGAGATCGCTATTCTGAAATTAAACAATTTCATATGCGCCAAGTAGAAGAAGGACATCAAACCATTCAACACAACTTGGTTAGTCTACAAAAGATGTTCCAGTTGATGTCTAGCTTTCAGGAGCAAAATTCGGAACATTCTAGTTGGGTTGATATTGCAGCAGATGTTACTTGAGAATCTTTACCAACAAAACCTGAGACTACTCAGTTATACAGCAAACCCCATTCTGTACTCCAGCCAGGGACAACACTTAACC
>CAKZYI010000187.1 GCA_937884735.1 uncultured Pleurocapsa sp. | reverse complement strand
CGGTTTTTACTAGTCTTCATATCCTGTATAACTTGTTTTCGCTTCCGTATCTTACAAATCATCACACCGTCCTTTAATCATCATAGGCAAAGTGGTTACCGTCTTTCCTCTTCTCCTTTCTTACCATATTTCCCATACCTATTCTAACATTACTCATTCTGCCAGAACGTTTTACCTTGCTGTGGGATGAACAGAACCCTCTTTCCTAACAGGCAATCACCCCTTATCAATGGCGCAGCCCTTCGGATTAAAAGGATTGGTTTTTGTGTCTAAACACAAAAAGCCTAATCCCTGCTTTTGACAAGTGGCTCTTTCCCTGTTTAATCGGAAGGTGTTTTTATAATTAACCCACAACAAGGAGAAACCAACATGGCGATCAATAACAAAGTAATCCTAACAGGAAATCTAGGTAGCGAAGCAGAGATCATCGAAACAGAGAATACTACTTTCGCTTCTGTCTCAATCGCAACGGCTGATACCTACAAAGACGACAATGAAGAATGGCAACAAGCCGCCACCATCTGGCATAACGTGCTTACTTTTAATCCTAAGCTCATTGAAGCCCTCAAAAGCCTTAAAACAGGTACACGGGTAGAAATCGAAGGTGCATTATCCTACCGCCCTTATCAGGTGCAAATCCATGATAAAGATGGTGTTGTGAGAGAAATCACTAAGCAAGAGGCTTCCATCATTGCCCGAAAGATTGAGCTTGCGCCTTTGGCTAAGAAAGACAAATAGCTAATAGAGTAGGGGAGGCGTCAGCTTCCCCTTTTCATCAAAAGTTCACACATGAAATCGCATTAATCTGATAAGGTGAAAGTATGATAAAATCTATTCGTAATCCCCATAATGCAGACATACTCTTTCTAAAAGAGCCTCAAACTATTGCAGAATATAATCCTGAAATTATGGAAAGCCCACAACCTCTTTCTCATAAAACCTTTATGATTAAATTTGCATATATTACATTCAGTAATGGTGATCCTTCTAACATAGCGATAGATGTTCTTAATGAAACAATTAAAGATTATCCTGAACTCGCGCCTGAAATTCAGGAACGTTATCCTCATATAGAATTCAACATCGAAAGTTGATTTTACTTAATTACTGTTTCTCGCTATTTGCTTCATTGCTCTGAAAAGCTGTATATTGAAGTTTTTCTGACCTTTTAATTCTTTATCTATGAATGACGACAGAATGCAAGCTGCTCGTGATCGTGCAAATTTGCAACAAAAGGAATACGAACTCTCACAGCAGGAACGCCAGCTTAGGGATAGTATAGAGCATTCAAACATAGAAAACCGAAAACTCGAAAATCGTAAGAGCGAATTACAAAACAGTATTAAAAAACATCCCAACAAGCCTACTCCTGAACAGCAAGCGCAGTTTTTCAAAGATAGTCAAGAATACAAGCAAGTTTCTGATCGCATTGAAACGGTCAAGCGTGATCTTGTACAGAAGAATCAACAGCTCAAAGATTTACAAACCAAGCAGCAAGCATCATTGCAAGCACAAAACTTGCGACAGGCAGGATTGGAGAACCAGCATGATAGGCACGCCATATCACCCAATCCCACAGGCACAAGAAAGGGAGATGTAAAACGGGTCTATCATCAGGCAACATCGAATAGCCGACAGCCCCAAGCTCCGAATCATAGCAACGCAAAAGAGATTCAGGATTGGAATAAAGATAATCAACCAAAACCTAATTCACCCTTGATGCAAAAAGCCAAAGAACAAGCGGTTGAAAATCAACATAAACCCCAATCGAATGAGCAATCAAGAGAGGCAATGCAACAAGGTGAAAATGAACGGTAATCTAGCTTACCGTAATTCTCTCAATTAATGTTTCTCCTTTAGCTGCAGGTTTATGGTGGAGTGGGTTAAAAACTCGTAACGTCTTTACTTTTTCATCGAGTAATAGCCGATCTATTTTGCCCAAATTTTGCCCCTCAATAAGAAAGACTTTATCAGAAATGGTAAGAGTAATGAGAGTGGAAGGCTCATATACCCATGAAATGAGATAAGAGTAAGAGCAACCATAACTTTTGCCTTCTTCATCTATGATTCTAAAACGGGTAGATCTGTTACGCTTGGTATCTTCCACAGCACTGTAGTCTTCGGGAGCTTTCACCAGCGTAGCTGTTCGTTCCAAAGGTGGGTACTCTTTTTTACTGCTGAATTGGTTAAGATTAATGTTTTTACTATCGCTCATAGTCATCGAGATTTTGACGTTCAAATGAACCAATTGTCCCATCCCCATACATCACATCATGATAGCGGTTGGCAACATCATTGCGCACACTATGCAGAAGTGAATCCGAATGTTTCGTGTCGCTCGTCATTTGTCGAAAGGTTTGTACATGTTGGCGATAACCGCTTTTAGCTTGGTTAATCATAGTCACTTTTTTAACCTCTTTGCCCCAAAGTGTTCCAAATCCACGAAATTCCAGATGTGATACATTCTGTCACTTCTAAGGCTGGGGAATGCGATTAATCCCACGCTTTTTATAGCTACGTAGATCAAAGACAATTTGGTTATTATCATTCTCCGCAGAAACGCGGTTTAAATGATCTTGATAGGAGAAGCGAAACTCGTCCAGTGCTTTTCTTCCATCTACGGTATTGGGGGTTTTATAGCCTGTCAGTTTGTAATGGGCAAACTCTCCATTTTCTGCAATTGGACGAGGGTAGTATAGTACATGAGCATGATAGTTTTTATCACCGTCGGAAGCATCAGGTGCATGGATAGCGTAGTCCACAACCAACCCTCTTTTCTTAACTAAATTCTCATTTGCCCAATCCTCAACAACGCGCATTTGTTGATCTTCCGATTGGTTGCGAGGCAGTGCCTAAAGAGC
>CAKZYI010000186.1 GCA_937884735.1 uncultured Pleurocapsa sp. | reverse complement strand
ATCTATTAATTTGATATTAATGCCATCAATATCTATGCTTTGACCAATACGAGTAGCATTGGTTAATTCCCCCTCTTGGTTATAAATCAACGCCGTACCCTGCATGTCTTTAATTAGCATCGATACCCCCGAACTCATATCGGGCTTGGTTGGGATCCATGTGCCCCAGATATTTCCTGCATTTAGGGTATCTAACTTAGCAACAGGTATTTGAAATATTGGGCTGTTGTTTAACTGCACTTTAACCGCCGCAATACTCCAGTTGGTTTGATAGAGAGTTACGCCATCATAACGTAGGGGATGATTGACATAGATAGTTTCTCGCTTTAATTCCTCGCCATCGTTATTTACTACAGAAAGATCGGAATAAAACTGATCGATGTCTCCACTATTGGTATAGTCAATCCAAAAACGATTTACTTTTACCGACCAATTATCAGGAATTTGGGAACTAGAGAAAGGCCCTGATTCAATAATATTTTGAATTTTAAAGGTGCTGCCGCTGGCAATCATTTCCTGAGCAAAAAACCCTGTAAAAATTCCCCACATTCCCCCAGCTAGAACAATTAACATTCCTAAATGAACAATAATTGGGCCAATCCGTCCAATAATGCCTTTACGGGCATAAAGGTATTCGTTTTGTTGCCATACCTGATATTTTTGCTTTTTTAATAAAGGAATCAAAGAACTAATCGAACCTCGATCTAATTCCGCGCTGAGGGCTAATTTTTCAAACTGCTTGGGTTTTTGATAATATTTCCATTTACGGGCAGCTTTTAGCGCAGGTAACTGTCTGGTGAAAGTGCAGGCAGTCAAACTCGCACCAAAGAGTATTAATAGGGAAAGATACCACCAGGTACTGTATACATGATTTAAGCCTGCTGCTAAGATAACTTTCCAAGTAAGAAAGCCATATAAAGCAGGCGATTCTGGATAATTTTGCTGATAAAAAGTTAGAGTTTCAGCCTGTTCTATCACTGTGCCTGAAATACTAACTACAGCGATCGCTAGTAAAAGGATGATAGCCAGTTTTAAGTTAGCAACAACGCCAACAAAACGACGAAATATAAATTTTGGTTTTAAAGATGAATTCATTATGAGTAATAGACTTCTATCAGAAATCGCGATCAATCGCCTTACTTTAAGGGTAAACCGCGACGTATGAGAAAAGCAGTTTTGTTTTGCTCTTTTGTATTGCTCTTTTATATATTGTGGCGATCTCCATAACCAACTAACCAGCCAACGAATTTAGATCGAAACCCAAAATTTCAATCCAAACCCTTGCACCACAGGCTAAAGGTTTATCTGGATAGTAGATTATTTTACAAGGTACTGGAAATTCTAGCTCGAGTACGTAGCGTTTTTCTCGACTTGTAACTGCGATCGCTGGCTTTCTCTCTGTTTTACTCTTTTTAATATTCTGCCTAATTATATTGGTGTTGATATTAATTGTGGTCTTTTGGGGCTTTTTTATTGTCTTCCAAGTCCCTTTTTGTCCTCGTTTGGTTTTTTCAACATAGGGCATACCGTCATAAAGAGGAATAAGCCAGAATTTACCAGTTTTATAAGCTCCTCTAACTCTTCCTTTCTGTAATAGCTGTCGCATTCTACTAGAAGATATTTCTAACAAAGATGCTGCTTCGGTAGTACCTACATACATGATAATTTAGACTTCCTCTACTGATAGATTATTTTGTACTAATATATTTGATTTTAGATCTTATCTGGATCTATTTCATCAAATTCTTTATTTACTAAGTTCCTCACTAGGAATAATTTTACGATCTCCACAATTTTCAGTATCAACTACTGCTCTGATCGAATAGGAATAATTTACTTCAGGATGAAAGTAAGAACTATAAAGAAAAGCATTTTGTTGGGATTCAAACGGAACTTTCTTTCGATTTGACAATGCCGGTTGGATCTTCAAACAAATATTTTCTTCTGGTTTTATCTGACTCAAAAGTTCTGGTTTGACGGCTTTGAAAAGATGTTTCTCCAAGCTCGTAAATGCTGACTTGTCAGAATAGAAACTGCCTATTTTACTCAATACTATTATTAAAAATACTAAATATACCAAGCCTATATATTTTGGTTGCAGCCATTCCCAACGTTGCCAATTAATTTGACTGCGAGACACCAAATACAAGTTCAAAGATACCAGACAAATCATCCAGAACATAAAATATCTCAATTCGTGTGATTGAGGGAAATTAGCTGGAACGAGAGATATGATTGCAACCGATACCAATGCAGTTCGAGCATCCCATGAACCAGGAGAAATTGATAGAAGACGATTATGTATTAGTTCTTTGATCGATAAACCAATCAATAGTAAAATATAGAAAATGACATAAAAACCAAAAAAACCACCGCCTCGATTCATATAATTATAGTTTCCCCCATTCCTTTGGTCGGTTGACCATCCAGGAGGAGTGTTAATTTCAAGAACTGAATTCAACCATTTTTGTGGTCTGTTGCCTTGTTGATAAGTCTTGGGTACTAGTTGATGTTTAAGGATGATTCCTGCCAGTTCAATTTTGATAGGGTAAAAAGGATTTCCGTGTAATACGGTATTTTTGATGGGAGTGGCAAAAATCAAACAAGAAGCCAGTAGGACGGTCGGTAAAACTTTCGATAATTTTGGCTTTGGAGTCGAGGACTTTTTAAAGTACAGCCACAAGAGTCTTAAGCCAACAACACAGCAAAAGAGAAAAGTTAAGGGCTGTAATTGAGGTTTAATATTAGCTGCAGTCGCTGCACCCAAAGTCATAACAATTGCACTACGTTGGCTGGGCATTTCCGTACCGATAATAAGTAGATAGGTAATAATTATCAATAAAAAAATGCCAATATTGCCAGGTAAGTCAACATAGCAGCTAGTGACATGAGTTAACACTAGAGGGATTGCCAATAGAGATATTGTTGATAAATAAAGAGGAACTCGGAAATAAGTTTTTAAAAAGACAATGTAAATTATTAGACTAAAAAAACAAACTAGATTAGCTGCCTGTACTCTTCCAGTAATAAACCACAACAAGCCTTGTAACCAATGAGCTAAGAGAGGAAATCCTGCAAATCGATACTGGATTGTCAGATCTGACATGAATTTCTCTACTGGAATAATGCCCCAAATTCTGGCAGCAAATGGCAAATGATACCACCAAGTGTCGTAATTAGTATCAACGTAAAGAATTGCCTTGAGAGAAATTGAAATAATAATAAAAATAGCAATAAAAACCAGAATTATTTCTAATCCCTGTGGTTTCTTTTCTCTAAACTGTTTTTAATTAGTTTCTACTTCAGCCATTTTTGAATTTTAAGATATTGACGTGCCTCTCTCTGTATCGCCAATTGAAGCTGCCAAATTTTGATGGGATAATTCACGAAATTCTCAACAATACAATAATGCCTTAAATACGATTTAGGCATTATATAGAATAATTCTATTGAATGGCAGGTAGTCTAGACAATAAAGAAAATATCCCAAAGCCCAATAATAAAGCTCCACTAACAGGATTAATCCAACTAGACCAACGACGTAATTCTAAAATCTTTTTAATCGAAGCCGTAAAAGTACCCGCAATCACCAAAGGCGTAACGTAACCAAGAGCATAAGCAATTAATAAACCGCCACCTAGCACTAAATTTTGCGTTGTAGCTACCCAAGTTAATAAAGTAGCCAAGACGGGAGTACTGCAAGGAGAAGCTATCAAACCAAAAGTTAAGCCCAATAATTAAGAGCGTACTCCACGGGGCAAATCTTCACCAATCCAATCTGTTGCGCCCAGAGTCGGGAAACGTATAGGCAAGATCTCCAATAAATTCAATCCCATTGCGATCGCAACTAAACTAACAAAAATTGGCAAACCTACCCCAATTTGTCCGTATACCTTACCAATAGTGGTAGCTAAAATACCCAATGCAGCCAAGGTAGTAGCTAAACCCAAGGCAAACCAGCTAGATTGAGCCGCAGCCTGCAATCTTCCTTCTGATTCATAACCGCCAATATAACCTACGGTAATGGGCAGCATTGAAAGCATGCAGGGAGTTAGGCTAGTAACTAGTCCCGCTAGAAATATGATGCCCAAACTTACTATACTTAAATGAGTCAGTTGAGTAGAAACTACGCGGTCGGCAAATCGCTCTAATAAGAAAAATTGTGTTTGTAAAAATTCCAGCATTAAAATAAATATATCAATTTAGGAAGCTTGTCCTTCTTGAATTCTATCAATATAGCGATCGGAAGGGGCGAATTTATTTCATCCCACCCTGTTTCAGAATAACCAATCTCATAATGCCAAATCGACGTTACAACTAAAAAAAAACAGTATCAAATTATATGTTAGGAAATTTTCAACAAAGCACCTTGAGAATTGAGGTCAAAGCTTCAGAAGAAAGCATAAGAGACAGCTTACTAGAAAGCGATCGCCTTAAACAGTGGATGTGGCCGCAAAATTTTACTTCTCTATCAGGTACACTCAATCCAGGAAACACTTTTATTAGTTCTCTTGGGCTTGTAGAAATTGAACATCAGGTAGAAAAAATAGAAGAGAATAGCTTACGCTTGCTTTTAAGTAAGGGAATAGACGGATATCATGAATGGCATTGGGGTGATGGTTGGTTGCAGTCTCGTCTGGAAGGAGTTTCTATACTGCCTTTAAACCTCGGACAAACTTTTAGCCTATTTCGTTTACGTCAATATTTAAGCTCTAATAATTCCCCCAATCCTCTTAGTTAATCGATCGCTTAAATCATCTATGGGCATTTACTAATTATGCTCAATGTGCATTAGCTTTGTTGAAAGGCTATTAGCTCGTAGCTTTTCCTAAATGATACCGCTACGCATATAGCCATTAGCTTTTAAGTCATTTCTAAGTAAGCTTGTCTAGCCTGCCTGATCGCCTAATTCCTTAGTTTATGGGCGTTCTATTTGATCGTTTTAATTCACATAAGACGTATAAAAGAAAAGTAGTACAATAATATTGAAATTATAAAATCTTTTTCAAAATGGCAAAAACCTCAGCAATTTCTCATTTTGTTGCAGTGAGCGATCTTTCCAAGCCAGCAGCAGAGCAAGAAGGAATTTTAGTCGAAGTATCCGCAACGGGAGGTGATACTAAGAAAAATCGTGCCAAAGCGTTGGATATAGTTCAGGAAATGTGGGAAAAAGAAGAGATTGACGTCGATCGCTTTCCCGATGGTTTAACCCAAGACCATATTTTTTATGTACCATCAGATAGTCCTAAAGTAAAATCTAACAAAACAGTGTCAGATAGTCAGGAATTGTTACCTATTGTTCAGGGAGCAAAAGAAATTATTCAGCTAACTAAGTTGCAGCTA
>CAKZYI010000185.1 GCA_937884735.1 uncultured Pleurocapsa sp. | reverse complement strand
GCTATTTGGTATTTTGTACATTACTACAATGATTCATTACCTGTTTAGGACTACCTAATCTTATTTAATTGCTTTCAAAGTCAATCCCGAACTATGATCAAGCCAATATATCTGCAAATAGCTGATGAATTAATTATCCTTTGATAAACAGATGCAGGAAAAAATCTATACAAATTATCGCTTGCTTCTACCCCATGAGGAAATATTAGGTACGATCGCTATTAAAGATGGCATTATTACCGATATTCAACCAGGAGTAGTATCTCAAGGGCAAAATGGAGATGGTAATTACCTCTTGCCAGGATTAATCGAACTTCATACCGATAACCTAGAAAAGTGTGTCTCACCTCGCCCTGGTGTACGATTTCCCATAGAATTGGCAGCAGTAAACCACGACCGAGACTTGATTAGCTCTGGTATAACTACAGTATGCGATGCGATCGCTATTGGTGACGTGAATCCCAAAGATGATTCTTTACGGATACATCACTATGGGGAAATGATTGATGCCATTGCTGAAGGGCAGGCTGCGGGTAGATTTAGCACAAGTCATTATTTACATCTGAGTTGTGAATTGGGTTACGGGCTACTTTAGGAACATCCTCTGTTGGCAATGATCTCTTTAATGGACCATACTCCTGGTCAACGTCAATTTGTCAATATTCAAAAGTACAAGGAATATTATATGGGCAAGCATGGCGTACCAGAAGCGAAGATGGATAAGTTTATCGCTATGCGCCTGGACAACCAGCGCAAAAACGCAGTAGATAACCGTCAGGCTTTAGTCAGGCTAGGTCAAGAAAAAAATATTTCTCTTGCTAGTCATGATGATGCCACAGCAGACCATGTGGACGAAGCCATATCAGAAGGAGTAGTTTTAGCAGAATTTCCCACTACTCTTAATGCAGCAAAAAAAGCCCACAACAATGGTTTGCTGGTACTTATGGGCGCGCCGAATGTGGTGCTGGGCGGTTCTCATTCTGGAAATGTTTCGGCGATGGAATTGGTAGAATTGGATTTGGTAGACATAATTTCTTCTGACTATGTACCTAGGAGTTTATTACAGTCGATATTTATTATTAGTCAACAAGCTAGCAAACCTTTATATGAAGCAATTAAATATATTACTTTAAATCCTGCCAAAGCTATTAGTTTAGATCGACAAATTGGTAGTTTAGAAATAGGTAAAAAGGCAGATTTTATTACCGTACATTACGATGGCGTTGTTCCCAAACTTATAGAGGTTTATAAACAAGGCGATCGCGTAGCTTAGAGTCAATAGTTACTAATATTTTTGATTAATTTAACTAAGGAGTAATTGCCAATTGTCGATTACTAATCAGCAATTTATTATCTATGCTTGTCCAGTAGGCGAGCTAAATAAACAACTAGAGCAATATTTACATCGAAGCCGTGAATTATATGGAGCAAACTCAGCCCATAAATACATGCCTCACTGCACTTTAACAGGATTTTTTACTGCTGAACCAAATTCAATTCCTATTTATCTTAAGGCTTTGAATAAGGCATATTTTATGGCTAAAAATGATTTATATCTAGATGTAAAAGTAAAGCAATTAACTTTCAATGAAAATTGGCATGGCTTAGAGTTAAAAGCAGAAAACATCAAAAATTTAATCGCTAATTTTTCTCAAAACAAAGCTGTTAATAATTACCAAGACAAGCTTAGGTTAAAAGAATGGTTGCACCTAAGTTTGGCTTATGATTTTAAACCAGAATATAAAAAAGAGTTACAACAATTGGCTTCAGATATAATTGATATGAAAGCTGGTGTAAATTGGGAATTACGTTTTTATCAAAAAAATCCAGATTTGTCTTGGAAATGTCTTCAATCTTGGACTATTTAGTAACTATTGAAAAACAATCTAAACAAGCTGATAACTAAAACTCCATCCATGCTGTTTAAATCCTAAAGATCGATAGAAATTATGAGCGCGATTTGCGAAGCATAGCCGCCCTAAAGAATACCGCTACGCATAAAGGCATCGCGTTTAAGATTAGAAGAAAGAGTAACTTTATAACATCCAGCATCAGCACTAATTCTTAAAGCTTTTTGCATCATTTGTTTGCCATAACCTTGACTTCTATAACTAGATAAAATAGCTGCAGAATATAGAATTGCCGATTTATGAAATCCAGAGTGCATCATGGTAGGCATAAACAACAAACTAAAAGTACCAATCGCTTTTTTATCTAAGTAAGTTAGGTAAATATAATAATCAGGAACTTGCTGTATTTGCTGCCAGAGATAAGTTATTTCATTTTCAGACATTAATGGCTTATTATTTATATCTGCATACAAATTATTTAGGCTCGATAAGTTTTTTTTAGTGGCAATCTGATATTCAATATTTGGCATAAAGTAAATGTTTTTCTTGACCGATAAGTTTTAAAGCGATCGCATACAAAACAAGCAAACAATGAGTAAATATCGAAATATTATAAATCAATGCAAATCTGCAATAGAAAAAATTGAAAGCATTCTCACTCCTAAAGAGTTTCAAGAATGTATAGATTATATTACTAAATACGAGGAATGGCTTTTAGGTATTGAATTAGCTATCGACTGGTTAATAGAAAACGATCAAAAAATAACGTCAGAAAACTATCAAGAATTTGAAAAAGCATATAAACTTATGAAGTTGGAATCAGACACAAGATTACAACATCTAAAACTACAAATAATAAATATAGATAAATAATCTTCTTTTTTGCGATATAGACCATTGTTTAGGCTTTAGCTATACTAATTTTGGTTAAGATCTGAAATTTTACCTAACCTGAGTTCGGGATAAACTGAAAGCATTATTAAACAAGCATTTCAAAAGTGCTTATTTAAAGCTATCTTTAAAAATTTCTCAATTGAGAAACTTTTAAAAAGCTTAGAGCTTATGGCTTAGAGCTTATGGCTTATAGCTCTTCTAACCGTCTCATGTCCTTAACCCGAACTGACGTTACCTACATTTAAAGTTATTGGCGATTATTGACGATCGCCTTTCACTTTCCACAGTATCTTTTTTTCTATTTGACTAACACAGTCAAGCAATGAGCGATCGCAGCCAGAACAGGCTAACAAAGATACTCCCCAGGGAGCTTGTTCGCTGTTAAGATAAGGCAAACTAATTTGGGGTGCGCCAGTTAAACCAGCAGGGGCAGTAATGCCAAGCAAAGTAGCACGATACTCTAATAGCTGTGATGCAGGAGTGTTTAACAAGGGTGCAGCACCAGGAGTAGTCGGCAGCAACAACACCCGATCTTTGCTAGGTACTATATCGGTATGCCAAAAATCAATAAATTCTTGGGCAATATGCTCTGCTTGCCGTTCGTCACTAACACTCAAACCTTTACACCATTTAAAGCGATCATCAATTTCAATAGCAAAGTCTGGCTGTTGTTCTTCAATCCATTTACCATGAATGCGCCATATTTCTCTACCCTGCAAAACTCGAAAAGCAGCACTAGCTTGGCTCAATTGTTTTGAACTAAGATTGACATACTCGATTGACTTGAAATGACTGTCAACAGCATCCAATAAAGGCTGACGAGCCTCTGCCCAGGCTTCTATGCCTTCAATATTGCAGACTATCAAATGTGATAGTTCATCATGATAATCTGATGGCAATAGTACGTCGGAAGTTGCCAGCATAGTTGAGAGATCTCGAGTCATCCAACCAACGGAATCAAAGCGTGGTGCTAAAGGTATTAAATGTTCGCAGCTAACTACACCATGACTGGGACGCAAACCATAAATGCCATTATAACTAGCTGGTACGCGAATTGATCCACCAGTGTCTGTACCTAAACCAATATCAACACTGCCATTGGCAACCGCCACCGCCGAACCACTGCTAGAACCCCCAGGAATGCGTTTTGGAGCTTGAAAATTTACGGGAGTGCCATAATGCTTGTTTATTCCTTCAAGACTGTAAGCCAATTCATCAGTCAAAGTTTTGCCAATTAAAGTTGCCCCTGCTTCTAATAAAGAAGTAACGCATGGGGCAGTATCATTAGCGGGCTGGGGATAACTTGCCAGCCAGTCGGGATTTCCCGCGCTAGTTGGCATTCCCGTAATATGAAATAAATCTTTAACCCCAAGACGCAAACCGCTTAAATTACCTATAAAATTGCTTTGAGGATTGTCTTGAGAAGAGCAAATACAAATAAATTCTTGGCTTTTTGAGGGATAAGGTGTGAAGGATAAAGGATATGCAGATAGTCTGTCTTCAGACATTGGAAAAACTTTTAAATTACGTCTGATGTCTATTCAAACTAAGTTCCAATAGGATTTTCAGTTGAGTAGAATACACAAGTTAAACTGAAAAAGCAAATAGCCGATTGTTACTAACGATTAAATTTTGAACGGCTACAGCCAGTAAAAAACAAAAGCCGTAACCAAACTAATATTTAGTAGTTACGACTGTTAAGTAAATTAAATTAATTAGTGTTTTACTTTTGTCCTGTTTGAGCAGCTACTTCATCAGCAAAGTTAGACTCTTCTTTCTCGATGCCTTCTCCCATAACAAAACGGACAAAGCGACGAATTTGGATGTTCTCACCCAATTTAGCCACACTTTGTTTAACCAACTCTTCTACAGTGATACTTTGATCTCTGATGTAGGGTTGAGGTAGCAAAGAGATTTCGTTTAAACGCTTGTCAATTCTACCAGTGACAATTTTTTCTTTGATGTTGTCTGGTTTTCCGTCTAGGTCATCTCGACCCATTTCAATTTCTTTCTCTTTGGCTACAGTGTCTTGAGGAATGTCTTCGACTTTAACAAATTCTACGTTAGGACAAGCCGCAATCTGCATGGCGATGTTTTTGACTAACTCTTGAAACTCTTCGCGACGAGCCACAAAGTCTGTCTCGCAGTTTACTTCTACCAAAACACCGATACGTCCGCCAGTGTGAATATAGCTTTCAACCAATCCTTCTGCAGCTACGCGACCTTGTTTTTTATCAGCAGAAATAGTACCTTTTTGACGCAGCCATTCTATGGCTTTGTCCATGTCACCATCATTTTCTGTTAACGCTTTTTTGCAATCCATCATCCCCGCGCCAGTTTTTTCGCGGAGTTCTTTAACTACCTTTGCTGATATACCTGCCATGTTGTTTCTTCTTTAATTTAATTTCAGTGATGACAAAATTATTTTAAATTATGTTTGCAGGGGACATAACATTTAGGAGTCATTGACTACTGCTAAAGTTTTGTCCCCAACTTATAGATTTTTTAGCTGAGTGCTTTACTCTTCGCTATCGGCAGCAACTGCTTCAGCTTCAGGTTCGGGAGCAGGAACTTCTGCTTCTTCTTCAGCGGAAGGATATTCTTCTGCACTAATACCTTCTTCTAACTCATCGTAGTCATCCTGATTATCTGGTTGACCGTGACGACCTTCATAGATAGCATCAGCTAGTTTTCCAACAATTAATTTGATGGAACGAATCGCATCATCGTTAGCGGGAATTGCGACATCTGCCACCAAAGGATCGCAATTTGTATCTAGAAGTGAAACGACAGGAATACCAAGCTTTTGACATTCTGCGATCGCATTATGTTCGCGTTTTTGGTCAACAATCACGACAATATCTGGTACTTTACGCATGGATTTGATGCCGCCAAGATATTTTTGCAATTTAGCCATTTCGCGGCGTAAAACAGACCCTTCTTTCTTTGGTCTTTTTTCTAATCCACCACTTTCTTCAAGATACTCAAGCTCTTTGAGTCTTTCTACTCTTGTACGAATAGTTTCCCAGTTAGTTAGCATGCCACCCAACCATCTTTGGTTGACATAAAATGCACCACAACGAGATGCTTCCTGGGCAATAATTCCTGCTGCTTGACGTTTTGTACCTACAAATAAGACTCTTTGGCCTCGTTCGGAAGAAGTACGCATATATTCATAAGCCGATTCCATCAACTGTGCTGTTTGCACTAGGTCAATGATATGAACGCCGTTACGAGCCGTGTAAATGTACTGGGACATTCTGGGATTCCAACGACGAGTCTGGTGTCCAAAGTGAACCCCAGATTCTAAAAGTTCCGCAAGAGAAACTACTGGCATATTATCTTTACTCCTTGTTTTCGGGTTAATCCTCCATTCAGGGACATTTTCTCGGTGGGAAAACACCCGAAATCCTGAATGTGTGAATTTTTGTTTTAAAGCCTATATAGTTTAACACTATTAACTGTCAGGTTTTCAAGTTTTTTATCTCTACAAATAAAACGCAGTAAAATTATTGAATTAACTCCAATATTCCTTAGTCCTCATCTTTCATCCCTCATCCCTCATCCCTCATCCCTCAAGAAATCCCTTGAATAAACGCCTATCTCAATCTCATCTCAATTTTCTCAGTATTTGTCCGCCAAAATTCCAGCAAATTTATTTAGATTGTCTGGGTTCGATTCCCGATCCCAAACATCAGGAAAGTATGGAGTGGGGTAATAATTTTCATTTATTAATGCAGCAAAGAGAGCTAGGCTTACCCATCGAATCATTACTTAAAAGCGATGTGGAGTTGGACGCTTCAGTGAAAGACTTAGTTGAGGCAGCAACCGAACTATCAGAGCCAAAAGAAAACTCATGGAGAGAAGCCGAACATTCTCGCACAATGGGTCATGGTGATTTTGTCTTAACGGTAATTTACGACCTTTTAATAGCCCAACCAGACAAAGCAATAATCTTAGATTGGAAAACCTATCGTCAGCCTCAAAAACGAGCTAATCTTGCTTAGAATTGGCATACTCGCCTCTATCTATATGTATTGGTTGAGACTTCTGAATATACCCCAGAACAAATAACAATGACCTATTGGTTTGTAAAATCTGGTAAACCCAAAAATATAAGCTTTAACTATAGCGAGGCTTTACATCAGCAAACCCAAGCAGATTTATCTGCCTTGTTGCTCGAACTAGAGACATGGTTGCAAAATTACCAACAACATCAAATTGATTTTCCCCATCGCGCTGATTGTCAGCCAAAATGTCCTTATCATCAGTTCTTGTTAGATAAGGCCACCATTCAAAGCGATCGCCAGGAATTAATTAAAGCGATCGCAGATATTGAAGAAATTTCTATTTAATCAATATGTAAAGCAAATTGAAAACGACAATAGAAAACCAGATGCTTTTGATTATCTTGCTATGTAGTCAAGAGCATCTGGCTTGTTTATATCTTGCTCTCGAAAAACGTTAGATAAAAATGAGTTTATCGCATTGCTTGCTGGGCTTGAGGCAACACTCCAACTTTTACTTCAATATTCTGAGGTTTACCATCACGTTGAACACGAAGAACAAGATCGCTGTTTACCTCAACCTTAGACACGGCTTTTTGTACCTCATCAGCTTTAGCAATAGAATTATTGGCAACTTCTAGAATCACATCACCAGAGCGCAATCCTGCATTATCTGCGGGAGAGTTAGGCACAACACCTACAATTAAGACACCTTCATCCGTACCAAGGTCGATATTTCTTCTCGCTTTTAGCTGCTCTTTCAGTTCGGAAGTAATCCCTGCCATTTGAATACCCAGATAAGGATGTTCGACTTTACCATTAGCAATTAAGTCTTCGGCAATATCTCTGGCAGTATTAACAGGAATAGCAAAGCCCAGTCCCTGAGCATTTTGAATAATTGCGGTATTAATTCCAATTACTTCACCTTGAGCATTGAGTAAAGGTCCTCCAGAGTTACCAGGATTGATTGCAGCATCAGTTTGAATAAAGCTAACTCGTTTGTCAGCAATGCCTACTTGCGCGCTGCTTCTACCTGTCGCACTAACTATACCTGTGGTTACTGTATTATCCAATCCTAAAGGATTGCCGATCGCAATTGCCCATTCTCCTGGCTGGAGTTGTTCGGAGTCAGCAAAAGTAACGGCGGGTAAGTCTGCTGCTTCAATTTTGATCACAGCCACATCAGTTAAAGAGTCTGTACCCATTACTTTCCCTTCGTAGGTACGTCCATCTTTGAGAGTAACGTTAACTTCATCGCTACCATCCACCACATGGGCATTAGTTAATATTAAGCCATCCGAACTGACTACAAATCCCGAACCAAAACCTCTTTGCACCCTTTCTTGGGGAATGTTGGGAATTTGCGAACCGAAAAACTGACGGAAGAAAGGATCGTTCAACATTGGGGAGGTATTGTTTGCCACTGTACGAGAAGCATCAATTCTTACCACAGAGTGTCCAACCTCATTTACCACTTTACTCACGTAGTTTTGAGGAACGGCGATCTGATTTTCGTTGCTGTCTATGTTTGCTTGGGCGATACTATTTTTTACAACTCCATCGTCAGCAAAACTTTGGGGAGTATGGACTAAATGGTTTCCAGCCAACGCAATGCCACCACCCAAAATTAGTAGAGATAGAGAAGTTGTTGCTTTTTTCAAAGTTGTAGATTTTTTCATTATTATATTTACCTTAAATAATTGAGACGATCGAATAAAAAGGCGATGTTATAGCAACCCTAAATCATTGTGGAGTATGTCGAATGACAAAAGACAATTACAACAATTATTCTCTGGTTTCAAATCGGATTGCTATATATCGCCATTACAAGGTGTGAGGAATCTTTTTATAAATTAAATAGTAGAAAAGAATTAAGGATTGTCAAATTTTCCTTTCTTGCTTTACGTTATCGATTGTAAATAGCAGATATGACTTTTCCATGACAATTGTTTGAATTTTTAGTGGAAAACTTGTGCCTAAAATAAAAATATATAGCGGTTCTCACATACACGAGGTACAGTCTGATGCTCTAGTTTTGGCTAATAGCTAATAAAGATATACCTTATAAATCTAAGAATTGCTATAGATGAAAAAACACATAAATCATTATTAATCATCAATATGGAAATTATTATTGCCCTTTGTCTGGGAATAACTCTTAGTGCCGCCTGTGGCTTTCGCGTATTCCTGCCACCTTTTGTTATGAGTCTGGGGGCAATATATGGACACATTCCTCTCTCATCAGGGTTTGAATGGCTCGGTACAAAGGAGGCGGCGATCGCTTTAGGTATTGCTACTATTTTAGAAGTAGGAACATATTATGTTCCTTTTTTGGATAATTTACTAGATACAGTTCAAGTTCCCGTGGCGGTAGGTATTGGAACGGTTATTACTGCTGCTACGATGGGACATACCGATCCTGTGCTGCAGTGGACATTAGCAGCGATTGCAGGTGGCGGAACAGCAGGATTGATGGGTAGTTTGGCTAGCTTTACCAGACTGGCTTCTACAGGGCTTACAGGAGGGTTGGGTAACTTTATTGTTGCTACCATTGAGTTAGTCGGTTCAATCTCCCTGTCAATTTTGGGGATTACTTTTCCTCTTTGGAGTGCGGCGATCGTTTTAGGTGCAATTCTCTTGGCAGTTATTATTATTCTTACCAATCCTCCAGCTTGGTTACAAAAGAAAAAAGCTAGTTGAAATATTGTTTTATATTTACACAAGTAACGCAATGTGCAACTTGTAGAGATGATTAATCTTCTCCACCCTTATAAAAGGCGGGCTGGGACTTTTAGAAGTCGCACAGGGCTTACTTCATATAGTATTTCAACACTTATAAACTGCGATCGCAGAGTGAAAATTTTACAGATCGCTATTTTTTAAACAGTTAATTTTTTATACTCATTAAGACTCTAGAATTATGTCCCAACTAAAGAAGATACACACACAGGACTGATTTAATTAACTACTCTAACTCTATCTCTCCTCAAATCGATCCTGGGATAACTACTGCTGATGCCTATGAGCTAGGATTACTTGAAGATAATGTTTTGATTCAGCAAGCAATAGGCGGAACAGACGAAGGTGACGCTTATGCTTTTAGCGTTGGCGAAGCGGGAGAATACAGCTTCAGCCTAAGTAATTTAAGTGCTGATGCTGATTTGTCTATTTATGATGTAGAAGCAAATCAAGTCAGTGCATCTACTTTTGCAGGAAATTCAGATGAATTTTTGAAGTTAGATTTAGCTCAGGGTGATTATTATGTTGTGGTTGACTCTTATGATGGTGTTTCAACTAATTACAATTTAGAAGCTAACTTTAGCAATTTCCCAGAATTTAATATTGAAATTGCCCAGGGTGAAGGATTTACCAGTTTAAGCCCAGAAATGATTGCTGGACTAGAAACAGCAGCCAAATTTTGGGAAGAGGCAATTACTCACAGCAGCTTTGCTGGCGACCATACTCTGACTATTGATGTATGTGGATGGGCTCATGTTGCTGATATTTTGGCTTCCGCTGCACCCGACTTTGGAGAGATCGATAGTAATGGTAATTTTCTGCCTACTTCTGGTGTTTCCAACATTAATACCAATCCAGAAGTAATCGAAGATTTCAATTCTAATATTGAGTATTTCACCGAAACTATGATTCATGA
Source organism: uncultured Pleurocapsa sp. (assembly GCA_937884735.1). Classification (GTDB taxonomy): domain Bacteria; phylum Cyanobacteriota; class Cyanobacteriia; order Cyanobacteriales; family Xenococcaceae; genus Waterburya. The sequence goes on along the minus strand of CAKZYI010000185.1, from coordinate 4,520 downwards.
ATTCGGTCATGTCATGGGAATTGGTACTCTTTGGGAGCATAACAATTTGATCGATTTTGCCACAGATACTTATAGTGCAGATACCTATGCTGGTATTGCTTACGGCGAACTCCTCGGTACTAATGAAGCGACTGCTATTCCTCTTGCTACTGGCATGGGAGCAGGTTCAGATTTTAGTCACTGGTCAGAAGAAGTTTTTGATAATGAATTGATGAGTCCTTCCGCCGAAGGTGTTGGAATCCCTGAGTTTGCAAGTCAAATGACGATCGCCTCTCTACAAGATATGGGCTGGAATGTTGACTATGGTGCAGCAGAAGCCTATGCACTCAATAGTGAAGCGATCATTTCTGTCGGAACATCTACAGAAGTTGATTCTACTTGCGGTTGTGGTTTCTGTTCTAGTTGTGGTGGCGATGCTTTGAGCCAAAGCTTAATGGATATAGTAGCAATGGATAGTTCTGCGGGTTTAATCTAATGGTTTTCAATAAGTCACAACTAAATATTTCTGCTTTTACTGGGGTCAATCTATCAAAAAAAGGTTGACCTCTATTTTGATATCAGTTTTGCTCAAAAGCGATTTTAACAAAAGCCAGCTATACCTGCTTTAGTGGCTTACTTCCTGAAATTAGACAGTTTGCAGTAACAGATAATAGAAAACAGACAACAACTATTCAAAGGATTTTTATATTACCAATAATAAAAATTGCATATCCATTCTCTCCCAAGAAATAAGTAAAGACACAAGCAAACAAAACAATACTTATTTCAAGGAGTTTGAATCATGACTAGCAATAACATTAATATTGCCAACCTAAACTCAGTAACTGATGTAATTCCCGAATCTGAATTTTTGAATACTTTTGGTACTAACACAATAATTCCTCCTCTAGATCCTGGAGACACTACAGCAGATGCTTATTCTCTTGGGCAAATTAACGGCGATATTTCCATTCAACAAGCTGTTGGTGGCTCTGATTCCTTTGATATTTATGCTTTCAGCGTCAGCGAAGCAGGAGAATACAGCTTTAGTTTGGATGGCTTAACTGCAGATGCCGATCTAAGAGTTCACGATGTTCAGGAAAACTTAGTAGATGTTTCTGAGTTGACAGGTAATGCTAGTGAATCTCTAACTTTACAATTAGACCAAGGAAATTACTATGTATCAATTCCCTCTTTTGATGGAATAGAAACTAATTACAACTTAAATATTTCTAATGGTAGCAATACGGTTAATATTTCTAACCCTCCTGGGGGCAATATTTCTGAACCACTAGAGACAGGTGAACCTGGGAGTACATTTGATACGGCTTTTGACTTTGGAACTTTTACCAATAGTGGCAATAATGCTTTGGCTTTTGCCGATGCTGTTGGCGGGGGAGATGAAACAGATTTATTCCAGTTCACCATCACTGAATCTCAACAGTTTAGTGCAGCCATCGACAATCTTACAGCAGATGCGGATTTGACTCTTGTTGATTCTAACGATCAAGTAATAGCTTCTTCATGGACTGATGGTATTGTCGAGACAGAAAGCTTTAGCACTACAATTAGCCCTGGAACTTACTTTTTAGGAGTAGATTCCTACGATGGAATAGAAACCAACTACAACTTAAACATTACCAGTGGAGTAGATTCTGTTGAGACGGTCGATATTTCTAACCCTCCTGGGGGCAATATTTCTGAACCACTAGAGACAGGTGAACCTGGGAGTACATTTGATACGGCTTTTGACTTTGGAACTTTTACCAATAGTGGCAATAATGCTTTGGCTTTTGCCGATGCTGTTGGCGGGGGAGATGAAACAGATTTATTCCAGTTCACCATCACTGAATCTCAACAGTTTAGTGCAGCCATCGACAATCTTACAGCAGATGCGGATTTGACTCTTGTTGATTCTAACGATCAAGTAATAGCTTCTTCATGGACTGATGGTATTGTCGAGACAGAAAGCTTTAGCACTACAATTAGCCCTGGAACTTACTTTTTAGGAGTAGAATCTTACGATGGAATAGAAACTAGCTACAACTTAAGCATTACCAGTGGTGCTAGTGGTAGTATCGGTGGCGGATTCCCTCCTATCATTCCTCCAGGCGGTGGTACTGGTGGAAAAATTAGCGGTGAACCTACCGCTCATGAGGAATATATTAATGGAGTTATTTGGGAAAGAGACCCGATAACAGACCCGACAACAGGTGAAACTACTTGGGTTGACACTTCAATTTAGTCAGATATCCAGTTAATGTCCTCGATTTAAATTGAATGGTGTCACTACTAATAACTTATCGAAGCCACTTAAGTTAACTAACTTAAGTGGCAATTTTTTGGCTGTATTTAGACAACAATATTTAGACAACAATGCGATCGCATTTATCAGCTAATTGCTTATTTCAAGTTTTGAAAAAACGCTTCTCCTCTATTGTCTTAACTCAAAAGTCAATCTAAATTAGAGGAATTTTTTGCCAAGAATAGGGCGTGCGATCGATTAGAGAAAAAGAGCTTTTTTTTCTGATGGAAGCATTCTCTTGCGCCCTAACATCGGATGGGGCAATTTTTTCTAAAGACTCCTCCGTGTCAAGAGTTCAATTGGCTGATATGTCTACAATCTAGCTTTTTATCAAGACAACTCACCAAAACATATTTTGCCGTAAGTCTAAATTTTGCATACCCTTTTGTGTCTGAGAAATAAGTAGTTACAGAACAAAGCACAACAAAAGTTTTAAATCTACAACTGATACAAGGAGAAAAATCATGAACTTTGACGCTCAAGTTATGAATATGGTCAACCAAAATCTTTTTGCTTTAGACCAAGCACAAGCAAATATTTTCCCTGCACATCTCGATCCCTATGCTGGTGCAGGTTTTGTCCAAAATCAAATTGATTTTAACCAAGCATTTCTTGCTAATGGTTGGAATCAAGCACAAGCACTAGCTGCAATCTGGCCTAACGATCAACCCATACCTGGTTTTACTACTGCCGATCTAGTTGCAACTAATATGGAAGGTCAAGCAGCTTTCGATAGTTTGCTAGGAACAATGCAAGCAGGAAGTGATGCAGTATTTATTGCTAATGGGAATGTTACTAATGCTCTTATTGGCGGAACTTGGAATGGCACAGCTATAGATGGCACATCTGTTTCTGGTATTTCTAATAATGTCGGCTTTGCTGGTGTAGATCCTTTAGGAAATGTTATTGGCTCTGATGTGCCGATTCAAGATCCTTGGTTTTCCCCAGTTGTAGGCTGGTCAGAACCAACTGCCTTCTGGATATAAACCCCGCGGTTTATGAGTCTTTCAATAGTAGATCTCTATTTATAGTTATGTTGACTGGAAAAAAAAACGGTCTTACCAAATAAAATACACTAATTGCAAGCACAATCAGTTTCTAGTCAACAGCTTTTCCTTATAAACTTCAATTATCTTTAGGCTTATTTGAACAATAGTTAGGACAAAATTTGATGGTCAACAGAATAAGAGACATTGAAGCCCTGGGTGAATTTAAAATAATTAACGGTAAACTAGGCTTTTTAACTGTCTTAACTGTCCTAACTGTTGTTGAAAAATATTTATTAAAAATGTCTATCTTTGTTAGCTACCATATCTGTAACAGATACAGGATAAATAATGGTACGCATCAAACCTTGGCAATTGGCAATTCTGATTCTTCCCATTGCAGCTATTGTTATTTTTTTACTAGTTGCAGCAGGTTCGCAAATTCATGATTGGGGAATTAACTGGATTTGGGGAGTCGTAGGTGTCGTTTTTGCCGTCTGGCGTTGGTTACTAGTCATATGGACATATCCTGCGCTGGCTGAAATTGAATCAGTCATAGAGGAGATTAACCAAGAGTTAGACCATGAAACTCCAATTGCTGCTGCTGGAGATAAAGAAGAACAAATTAATGCTTCCTTGCTAGCAATTATCGCTAAAACTAAAACAGACGAACCATTTTGGCTAGACTGGCAAACTTTTTGGCAAAGATGTCAAGAATTAGTAAGTGTAGTTGCTCGAGTATACAATCCAGAGGTTAAACGTCCTTTTCTCAATATCTATATTCCCCAGGCTTATGGTTTGATTCGAGGTACAGTAGACGATACAGATCGCATGATGCAAAAGCTTTCTCCTGTCCTTAATCGCGTATCTATCGGACAGGCTTATGAAGCATATGAAACCTATCGCAAGCTAGAACCATCCCTGCAAAAATTAGGCAAAGCGTTTAATTGGTCGCAGTGGCTAATTAATCCCGCTGCTGCGGCGGCAAAACAAGCTACAAGAAAATTTAATAATCAGGCAAATCAAGAATTATTGCTTAATTTGGGTCAATTAATGCGAGAAACAGCATTAAAAAACTTAGCTCAACAGGCGCTCGCTCTTTATGGAGATGAAACGATTATTCTGCCTGAAGTTGAATCGACTCCTCCACTTCCTCAAGCTGAAACTCAAACCTTAAAGCAAATTTTAGAGTCAGCAGAATCTCCTGAAGAAGTAGATCAAAAGCCTGTCAATATTATTTTGGTTGGTCG
>CAKZYI010000184.1 GCA_937884735.1 uncultured Pleurocapsa sp. | reverse complement strand
GCCAAACCCAAGCCTGTACTTTCATGATGGCTCGTAATTTGTGGAAAAGGCTTATTTAGCTTGGTAATATTTTTTGCAGAGATACCCATACCCGTATCAATTACGGCAAAGTAGATTAGACCTTGCTTAAGAGTAACCCTTAGAGTTATCGAGCCGCAATCTGTAAACTTGATGGCATTACTGAGTAAATTAATTAAAACCTGTTTGAGACGTAAAGAATCAGCAATACAAAAATCAATATCTTCTCCTAAATTTAGAATTAGCTTCAATCCTTTATCTTTAGCTTTTGCTTCAACAATAAAAATTGCTGCTTGACAGATTTCTCCTACAGCTAATTTTTCTAAATCCAAGGTTTGCTTGTTGGCATCGATTTTAACAATGTCAAGATAATTTTTGACTAACGCCAACAGATGTTCTCCCGAACTTAAAATTCCACTGGCATATTGTAATTGTTTTTTGTTTAATGGGCCATAATACTGTTCTTTAAGCATTCTGGCAAAGCCTAAAATTGAGGAGATAGGACTGCGTAATTCATGATTTAGATGAGAAATATGTTCTTGCTTAGTTTTTTCTTCTCCTAGCCAACTTTGCTTTTCTGTTTCAAGTCTTTCAAGTCTTTTTTCCAAATTTAAAATGTGTTCTTTTTTGATTTTTTCTTGTTCTAACCAACTTTGCTTTTCTATCTCAAGCTGTTCAATTCTTTTTTCTTGCTGAATACTAACAGTCTGCTTACTAACAAAATCAAATATAGTTTTTTGTAAAATGTGGGGAAACTGGTTGAGATTGTGCCGAAGTATATAGCCATCAACTCCCGACTGAATCAGTTTAACTGCTTGCTCGTCACCTAAATTATCAGTAATTAAAATCAAAGGCAGGTGAGAATAAAAATGACACAGCCATTGAATTTGCTCAATCAATAGGTCGTTAATTTTAAAATTGTTCTCAACACCAGAATAGCGATCGTAGACAACCGCACTATATTTCTTTTGGGGTAAATCTCTTTTTAAACAATCAAGAGCAATGACATCGTAAGTAAATTCGATATTTGCTGCATGTAATATATCAGCGATCTCCTTAATATTATTATTATTATTTGTAACGATAAGAAAATTCACGTTGCTGAGTGTAGTTGCTTTTGCTGGTAGCTGTAGAATAGACCCAGAACTATCGGACATAGTGATACAGTGCTAGTGCTTTAGGTAATTTTAAGTTAAATTGAGCGGTTATTGTACTAATAATATCTATCAGCTTCCAATTTTGACCCTAATTTTATATAAACTTTCACTTAATGTCTCTAAAGAAAACTATAAGCATTGCAGTTTGAATTAGTTAGATCTCAATAGAGAAGCTGATCTTGTAAGTAACTATTTAAGTTTAAAACTCTTTTTGAGCAAAAATCATCATAGAAATAATTAATAATAAAGCCGTATATAGTATTCCATATAGAGCGTGATTTAAAAGCTCGATAGAAGTAGGTAGCAAACCATAAACTGCCTCGTTTTTGAGGTCTAACCGCGAAAGATTGGGTAAAACTAAATACAAGCTAGTAGTCAAACTTTCAATACTGGCATTTTTACTGAGCTTTCCTAACTCTACTAAATCCTCACTAAAGTGTCCCATCAAATAGACTCCAAAACTAAGTAAGGTAGCCAAAATTGAACTAGTGAATACTCCAAAGAGGATTGCTACTGCCACGATTAGAGATAGCTCTAGCAACAAATAGACTGCTGAAATAGCCAAAGCACCTGCAGGATAAGTAATTTCAGAAAAACTGAGCATAGCTAAATAGATACCCATCATGATTGCGATGGTGACACCCAGTACAGCAGTGAGTCCTAAATGCTTGCCTAATATAAGTTCGGCGCGACTAATAGGTTTGGGAATTAGCATCAACAAAGTCCGCTTTTCTATCTCTTTGTTGATCAAAGCAGTGCCAACAAAAATCGCTACAATTACGCAAAGAATAGCGATCGCACCTATGCCAAAATCTAAAAGAATTATTTCTTGAGTCCCTGCTGCAATCTCAGTAATAATTCTTTGGGCGAGAACTAATAATAAAGTGAAGAAGGCAATAAAGTAGAGAATGCGATCTCGAATTACTTCTTTAAAGCCATTGTTGGCAATGGTAAAAACTCTAATTAAGTTCATCGATTATATAAAGTGTAAAAATAATATTTAGGCGTTTACACTGTTATATTTCCCATTTTTCATTGAACAATTATCAATTATCATTTATCAGTCCTAAAGGATACCGCTTCGCATATAATCAGTAATCAGTAATCATCCAAGGCGATCGCTGATAACATCCAATAACTTGGGAAAATATTGCTTGAGGAGGCGAATACTGTTTCCTGTGCGATCGGGAAATACGTGTAGTTTATTTTTTTGAATCCCTTGAATTGCTTTTGCCATCACTTGGGCAGGATCGGTAACTATATTGTCTGGTAAATTTATGCCGTTTTTCCCTAAAGTACCAAAACTTTC
>CAKZYI010000183.1 GCA_937884735.1 uncultured Pleurocapsa sp. | reverse complement strand
TCTTGCATGGTTTGTTTATAAATTTATAATTACTATTAATGTTTTATGTTTTTATGTTCTAAATTTAAGCGTCTTGTTTTTCAATCGATCGCCAAGGCATTAACGCCGAAGTTAAGCGACTAACTGCCCAAGAACTGATGGCACCCATTAGCCCAATTAAGAGCATACCCATGACAATAGGAGGATAATTGGAGGTAACGTAAGATTCCCAGGTAATATAGCCCACACCATAACGTCCTGCTAAAAATTCTGCTGTTACAAGACAATACCAAGCATTGCCCATACCAATTACTAAACCACTGGCAATACTAGGCAATGCCCCAGGAATCACAATATCCTTAAAGATATGCCATGATTTTGCTCCCAAACATTGCCCTACTCTAATCAAAACCGTGTCGTTGATTATATTTTCTACTCCTTTGATGGTGCTGATAAGAACAGGAAAAAAGCCCCCCACAAAAGTAATAAAAATCATCCCAGCCTCAGCGGTAGGGAACATTAAAATAGCTAGAGGAATCCAGGCTACGGCAGGTATGGGGCGCAATAGCTCCAATGGTGGGGATAGAAAATCATCAACTTTTTGCCACGCACCAATAAAAATACCCAGGATAATTCCCAGTAAAGATGCGATCGCATAACCGATTAACACTCTCAAGATACTCGCCCGAAAATGAACCCAGGGATCGCTAGTAAAAAATTCCCAGGAAGCTTTAACGACTTCTGTGGGCGATGGCAAAAAACCAAAATTGATAAAAAATTGAAATTTAATGGCACAGAGAAATTGCCAGATGCCAAAAAAGATGACCAGAGATAGAATTCTACGCCCTATTTTATTCAACCGAAAAATTTTACTAATTGAGAAACGAGAATCTCGATTTAGGGAGCCTTTACTTAAACTGGTCATCTTACTTGCTACTTCTTACTTTTTACCTGTTACTTATTACCTATTTAGCTACTCCCACAGGAGCAGGCTCTCCTTGTTGAGCGTAAGTTGCCTGTAATTCTCTAAATGCTGTTACCTGTCCTCCAGAAGAAGCAGCATATTGATTGGCATCTTCTTTAAGTAAGAAAGCGGAAACTCCATCACCGTTATTGACGTAGTAAGAGTTTTCGGCGAACAGTTTCCAACCATTATTGCGATCGTGAACAAACATCACATCAGCAGCCTGTCCTTCAGCCTTTAGCTTGGGCAACATTTGCATCATGTTTTCAATAGATGCAAAGCTACTTACTGTCTCTTCTCCCTGAATCCATAGCTGGGCAGCCATTTTTGGTTCGGTAATTTCTTCTCCAGTCAAGGCATCTTCGCCAGTAATGACATAATTTTCTGCCTCGGCAATTACTTGGTCGTAATCTAATCCTTGTTCTGCCATAGCTGTTTTTAGATAGCTTTCATCAATCCACTCTGATACATCTTCTGGATTGACCTCGCTTTCAATCTTACCCAACTCATCAAGAGTCGTAATACTATTTTTTAAAGCATTGACATGAACCTGACGGACGGTAGGATCTAAAGGTTGCAAACCCGAAGGACCTAGGAACATATAAACCACTTCTTTTTCAATTCCCGACCATTCTTCAATTTTGGCGGAAGTTGCTTCGGGATTGGCTCTAAATATTTGGTTTGCTTCTAACATGGCTTTCATATAAGCCGTAACTATTTCTGGATGTTCTTGAGCAAAATCCGATCGCACTACAATACCGTGAAGAGTTGGCACTCCTGTCTGTGCGCCATCAAAGATTTTTTTGGCAAAGCCACGGAAAGGAAATAGTTCTCCAAAGGGGACAAAATCGGCATGAGCATCAATCTGACCAGTACGCAGGCTAGTACCGCCTACTTCGGGAGCCTGGGAAATTAGTTCTATGTCTGTTTCGGGGTCAACTCCGTTGTCGCTCAAAGCTTTAAGCAACATACCATGAGCAGCAGAGCCAAAAGGAACGGAAACAGATTTTCCAGCCAATTCTGATAAAGAGGTTACATCACTATCTTTGGGTACAACTACAGCATTACCTGCGCCATTGGGACTATAAGCTAAGGTGCCAATAAAGGTAGACTCAACGTCCCCTCCTTCCTCGCGAAACTTAACTAAGTTAATCGCTGCGGGAAAGTCTCCCATCAAACCAATATCAATTTGATTTGCCAACATTTTGTTGGTAATTGGAGGCCCTGATGTGTAGCTAGACCACTGAATATCATAGTTTACTCCTTCATATTTTCCAGTAGTAGGAAGATATTTCTTGAGTAGATCCATCTCTCTGACAGTTGCTCCACCAACGGCAGTATTGATTACTTGATCTTGCGTACCGATGGAAATCCTGATAGTATTTTTCTTGCCAAATAGCTTGTTTTTCTCGCTTTTTGAAGAGTCTCCAGTTGCCGAGCCACTTGCTAAAATTGAAAACCCAAAAACTAGTAAAGTAACAGCTACTTTTTTTGTCCAAGAATGACGTTTGATAGCAACCATAATATGTTTTCCAATATCT
>CAKZYI010000182.1 GCA_937884735.1 uncultured Pleurocapsa sp. | reverse complement strand
GCTGGAGTTGTTGCTGTTACGGACTATCCTCTGCAACATATAAAATCTCTAAATCAGCATCAAGATCGGATTGTAGACTGTCAAGCAGCGATCGCTTTAACTACCCAAGAGTTTGTTGATCGAGTCAAAGGACAGTTAATATCCAATCCTGGCGTGGCATTAAAATTAAAAGCTTTACCCTGGATAGCTACAGACAAAGTTGACCTAGATTTGGCAGATAAGTGGCAATTACCTGATATTGATGGCAATACTTTGGCTTATCTGCAATATACCTCTGGCTCAACAGGACAACCAAAAGGAGTAATGATTACCCATGGAAATATTATTCACAACTCCGAGGTTATTTATCAATCCTTTGGACACCATGACGATACTAGAATTTTGATGTGGTTGCCAATGTTTCATGACATGGGCTTAATTGGTGGTGTGATGCAACCCCTTTATGCAGGATTGCCAGCAGTACTAATGTCCCCTATTGCTTTGGCGCAGAAGCCTCTAATGTGGCTCAAAGCAATATCTAAATACAAATTAACTACTAGCGGAGGACCAAACTTTGCTTATGATTTGTTGTGTCAAAAAGTTACTGACGAGCAAAGAGCCAGTTTGGATTTAAGTAGTTGGCAGGTAGCCTTTAGCGGTGCAGAACCCGTTAGGGCTGAGACTTTGGAGAAATTCGCCGAATTATATCAACCCTGTGGCTTTAAAAAAGAAGCTTTCTATCCCTGTTACGGAATGGCTGAAGCGACATTATTTATTACGGGAATAGATGGGGAAGAGTATCCCACCATTACCTATTTGAATAAACAAGCCTTGACTAAAGATAAGATCGAAATAGTCACAGCCGAAGATCCTAATGCTAAAGCCGTGGTTAGCTGCGGTCACACCTGGTTGGGAGACGAAGTTATAATTGTCGATCCAGAAACTAAAATTGAATGTCCCAAAGATACAGTAGGGGAAATTTGGACGAGAGGAAAAAATATTGGTGTTGGTTATTGGCAAAGGGATGAACAAACTGAATCCACTTTTAAAGCCACTTTAGCCAATAACCCCGATAAAACCTATTTACGTACAGGAGACTTGGGCTTTATTAGAGACGATGAGCTTTATATTACTGGACGTATCAAAGACATGATGATTCTTTGGGGGCGCAATCATTACCCCCAACATATTGAAGAAACAGTAGAAAGTTGTCACTCCGCTTTACGTCCCAATCATGGCGCAGCTTTTAGCGTTGATGTTGGAGGAGAAGAACAATTGGTTGTGGCGCACGAAATCAATCGTACAGACTTGCGTAAACTAAATGCAGAAGAAGTTATTGGCGCAATTCGTCTGGCTGTCGGGGAGCAAAACCTGGCTAATGTCTTTGCCGTTTCCTTGCTTAAAACAGGCAGCATTCCTAAAACCTCTAGTGGTAAAATTCAGCGTCGCGCCTGTCAGAGTATGTTTCTTGATGGCAGTTTAAATACCGTGGCACAGTGGCAGCAGTCAGAAATTCCTGAAACTGATATTACCGATTTAGCAGGACAGTTTTTTAGCAGTTAGAGACAAAGCATGTCTTGTCTGTACTTGTTGGTTTTGATGTAAATGGCGATCGCTTTTTTTAAGATAGATGTGAAAAGAGAGCGCATCACTAAGTAAATATGTAACTACAGTTTTAATTAAATCTGTTAATTGCATTATTAAAAAACTGGCAAAAGAATTTAATTATTTGCTCTTACAATTTCTATAAAAAGCATAAACAGAGAAAAATTCAACATGAAATTTAAAGACATCAGTTCAATTGAAAAATATCACGCCCATGTTTACTTCGATGAATCTACCATCGAACAAGCACAATTGCTGTGTGAAGAAGCGGGAAATTCTTTTCGTGTGATAGTTGGACGGATGCACCATAAACCTGTTGGACCACATCCTTCTTGGAGTTGCCAACTAGCTTTTGACCGCACTCAACACACCGATTTATTGACTTGGTTAGCTTTAAACAGAAATGGTCTTACAATATTAATTCATCCCTTATCTGGTAACGACCTAAAAGACCATACTGACTATGCCTCGTGGATGGGCAAAGTCCAGGAATTGAATCTAAATATATTTACCAAAAATTAGGCTTAATGGGATTAAAAAGACATCTGACGTTTTTGTTAATGTCGATATTTATATAAGCTTGAGACAAAAAAGACATTCGAGCGAATCTTATAAATAACTTATGACAACTTATAACAAAATTAGACCAATAAAACCTGAAGATATTTTTGCTTTGAAAACTGTAATCGATGCTAATGAATTATTTCCACCAGATATGCTGGACGACATGACAGCAGACTATTTTCAAAATGAAAGTAATAATGAGTTTTGGTTTACCTGTGAAGATGATAAGCCAATTGCAGTTGCTTATTGTGCGCCAGAAAAAATGACGGAGGGGACTTGGAATCTGTATTTAATTGCTGTTCATCCTGATTATCAAGGAAAGGGTTGCGGTACTGCTATGGTGCATTATATTGAGCAAGTACTGGCAGAAAAGGGAGAAAGATTGTTGTTAGTAGAAACTTCGGGGCTAGAAGGTTTTGCCGCAACGCGATCGTTTTATAAAAAGTGTGGCTATGAAGAGGAAGGGCGAATTCGTGAATTTTACGCTGCGGGAGAAGATAAGATTGTGTTCCGCAAATCTTTGACAGACGAGAAGTAATGGGAATTAATAAATAATGAATTGGCTGCAATTTTTTGTTTCGGATACGCTTAATTTACTTTGGCTAGCATTAGGATTGTTTTTAGCGGGAGTTATCGAAACTTTTTTATGGAAAACTAGTTTTTTTCAAGTATTAAATATTCCTATCCAAACAGAATGGTTTGGCGCAAATAAAAAGTGGCGTGGCTTAGTAAGTTTGCCTTTAGCAATGTTAGCTAGCGTATATTTATTGCATTTAGCAGAAATATTTATATCTGCCTTTCCTCAAGATGCAATTTTATTTTCTAACTTTAATCTTTTGCAGTTTGGATTATTAGTAGGATTTGTGTTCAATTTATCGGAATTACCTAATTCTTTTGTGAAACGTCGTTTGGCTATTCCTCCTGGTGATGAAAGCAGCAAAATATTTTACTTTGTAGATCACATGGATTCTACCTACGGAGTTTTAATTCTCTGGTATTTCTATTTTCACTTTCCTCTGCACTTTATTATTACTGGTTTAATTGTAACTCCATTGCTGTTTATGGGTGCAACCGAATTGAGGAAAAAGTTAGGTTTAAAATAGGTCAATAATTGATTGAAAGACATAGCATTTAGCCCAACCATAAAACAGATAGTGTTAAGTGAAAAAAAATTGAATATATAAAATTTAGAGCTTTTATAATCGGCATTTTTATTTTCTAACTAAAAATTTGTACCCCGCAGCAGTTCCTCCTACCAAAGATAGTAAAGAGGCATAGGTAGCCATGCTAGAGCCAGTCAAATTATCTAATTCAGAAATAGGATTTGATATTTTACTCTTTTTTTCTATTTTCATTTGCGGATCTAGATTAATACATTTACCATCAACAACCATAAAATTGCTGTAAGGACACTCGTTGGCATTTGCAGGTTTGGATTCTGCAATTATTACCAAACCAATTACAAAAATAGAAGCTGTAATAAGTATATTTTTTTTAGTAAAAAAAGTAGTCAATTCCATAATTGAACAAATATTTATAAGTATATTTTGTTTACTAGCTTAGGAAACAATTATTTTTATAGGTGTGATCCAAAATATATTTATTGTTGATAATTATCTGCCCAAAATAGTAACCTTAACTGGGGCGACACCACTTCTAATCATGCCCAAAGAACGAGCAGCAGCAGCAGAGACATCAATCACTCTACCTTTGGCATAAGGACCGCGATCGTTTATTCTAACCACAACAGAACGTCCATTATTAAGATTAGTCACCCTAACTCTTGTCCCAAATCTTAAATGACGATGAGCAGCAGTCATAGCATTTTGATTATATATTTCACCATTTGCAGTACGACGACCATGAAAACCAGGCCCATACCAAGATGCTTGTCCTCCAAAAGTACGAGCGATTAAAGGTTGATTGTGTAAAGGAATTGTTTGATTTTCTGTTGATATTTCAAGAGTATTGTGCTGCTCGAATACTTGATTATCTGAGGTATCAGCAATGGCACGAGATAAGGTCAAGTGTAAGTCTAGAGAACGATTATCTTGATACTTTAAAGAAGAAAGTTTTGATTTTTTTTGAATTGATTTATTGATTGGATTTGCTTGAGCTGAATTAGAGAAAGCCCCCAAAGCTACAATGCTTATCAAATCTATTTTTATAAATGACCCCAATAAAAAATTGGTAGCCATGGAAAAAATGTACAAAATTGAATGTTTTATAAACGAGAATTTATTTCAGC
>CAKZYI010000181.1 GCA_937884735.1 uncultured Pleurocapsa sp. | reverse complement strand
CAGTCGCGCCCAATATAGCTACAGTGACATTTTTAGACAATTAGATGTACCTCCATAAACTCGCTCCAATATATTTCTATAGCTTCAAAATTTTCGTTTTTTGTATGTATCGTAGATTCTGTGTAGTTTTGCGAACTAACCCCAAACAGTCAACTGCTAATGACTTAGCTAACTCGGTGCAATAAATATTAACTTAGTTATTCTATTTAAATTGCTCTTAAATCGTATTGGTCGATTTTACCACAATGTTTAATCAATCTAAATTCTCCCTTATCTTTGACCCACAATCAAAAGAAAAATATATCTCCATCGTAGATATACTATTATGTCTATTGGCTAATAGGGCAATCTGTTGGACTCTGATGATATCCAACATTGAGAAGTAAAAAAGATATTTTTATCTTATGTGAAGAGTAAGTATGAAAAGTTTTATTTTTACTTTAAGTTAATCCTTGTCTAGATCCGAAATAGAATCAATTAAGTAGTTTTAAGATAGAAGCAGTTAATGAAAGTAACCCAGGAAAGACTTCCAGAAAGTCAATTAGGTCTAAATATAGAAATTGCACCCGATGCATCCCGTAGTGCTTACGAAAAAATGGTGCAAAACCTGTCCCGTTCCAGCAACATTCCTGGGTTTCGTAAAGGGAAAGTGCCTCGTCAAGTTTTGTTGCAACGAATTGGTAATGAGCGTATTAAAGCTGCTGCCCTAGAAGAATTGATCCAAAAATCTTTACAAGATGCGATCAAGCAAGAAAAAATTGAAGCATTAGGACAGCCTAATTTGCGTTCTGATTTTGATGAATTGCTAGGACAATATAATCCAGGAGACGCAATTACCTTTTCTATTGCAGTAGATGTTCCTCCCACAGTAGAGCTGGCTGAATATGGCAGTTTGAGCGTCAAAGCAGAAGAGATAGTTTATAAGCCAGAAAAGGTAGATGAATTTATCGAGCAACAGCGCGAGCAAAAAGCCGACTTAGTGCCTGTTGAAGATCGCCCTGCCCAAATGGGTGACGTTGCTTTTGTTGATTTTAAAGGGACTTTAACAGGAGAAGAAGAAGGCAAAGAAATCGAAGGGGGTAGCGCGACCAACTTCCAGGTAGAAATGGTTGAAGGAAAGCTAATTCCTGGCATGGTTGAGGGCATGGTAGGCATGAAGCCAGAAGAAACCAAAGAAGTAGCGGTGACTTTTCCCGAAGACTATCCCCAAGAAGACTTGGCGGGTAAATCAGCATCATTTAGCATTACTCTTAATGAACTAAAAACCAAAGAATTGCCCGAGCTAGACGATGACTTTGCTCAAGAAGTCAGCGATGATGAATTCGAGACTATGGCTGCTTATCGCGAGTCGGTAGAAAAACAGTTTAAAGAGCAAGCAGAAAACCAAACCAAGAGTAACATCAATGGCGCGATCGCGGATGCTCTACTAGAACAAAACAAAATTGACTTACCCGAGTCTTTAGTTCAAGAGGAAGTAACGAACGTCTTAACCAAAACCTTGATGCAGATGCAGCAGATGGGATTAGATGTTAGGCAGCTCTTTAATTCCGACAACGTTCCCATGTTGCGTGACAACGCCAAACCCGAAGCAACTACCAATCTTAATAAATCTTTAATTATTAAAGAAATAGCCAAGAGAGAAAATCTAGAGCCAGACCAAGCTGCGATCGACGCTAAGATAGCCGAAATTCGCCCAGAATTGACAGGGCAAGAAGTAGATGAAGACAGACTGTTGCAAATGGTAACAGAAGACTTGATGAGCGAAAATACCTATGCTTGGTTAACTGAAAAAGCCAACGTAGAGTTAGTTCCTGAAGGTTCATTATCAGAAACCGAAACCGAGACAGAAGATAGTGATGAAGAAGTAGAAACTGCCGAAGTAGAAGTAGTCTCTGAAGGAGAATAATAGAGACTGGGGGACTGGGAGATACAACCTTATTCCTCGTTCCTCGCTCTTCCTTCCTCGCTCCTTCTTCCTAACCCCTCGTTCCTCAAAACGCCCTTCCTTTGTATCTTGAGGCATAATAAACAAATAGAATTGAATATTAATTTCTCACAAGCAATGCTTGCGGGTTAGCAATATTCATATAATATTTAACAGATAATTTTTGGCAAAAATCTATGGTGGAATCGCTTTCAAACTACGACTTTCTTGTCAGTAAAAATAGTCCAGACATTCAGTCTTCTAAGACTTCTGGTAACGTAGTACCAATGGTTGTAGAGCAATCAGGTATTGGAGAAAGAGCTTTTGATATTTATTCTCGTCTTTTAAGGGAAAGAATCATCTTCTTGGGTACAGCTATTGATGATAAGGTAGCCGATTCCGTTGTAGCTCAACTATTATATTTAGAAGCAGAAGATCCTGATAAAGACATCCAAATTTATATCAATTCTCCTGGTGGCTCGGTGTATTCAGGCATGGCAATGTATGACACCATGCAGCAGATTCAACCTGATGTTGTAACAATTTGTTATGGTATTGCTGCCAGTATGGGGGCATTTTTACTATCTGGTGGTACAAAAGGAAAACGCATGGCTCTACCAAGTTCGCGTATTATGATTCATCAGCCTTTGGGGGGAGCGCAAGGACAAGCAACAGACATCGAAATCCAAGCTAAAGAAATTCTTTATATCAAACAAAGACTGAATGAACTAATTGCAGGACATACTAGTCAACCATTTGATAAGATAGCTGCCGATACGGAACGAGATTTCTATATGTCTTCAGAAGAGGCTGTGGAATATGGCTTAATCGATAAAGTCATCACTAAATCAGAAGCTAGCTCACTTACTACCTAAAATTGCTCTATCAGTGCGAGGTACATACATAAATGTCTAAATACGACTCTCATCTAAAATGTTCGTTTTGCGGAAAGTCCCAAGAACAAGTAAGAAAGCTTATTGCAGGTCCTGGGGTATATATATGTGATGAATGTGTTGAACTGTGTAACGAAATTCTAGATGAAGAGTTGATTGAAGAGGGAGCAGTTGTAGTCTGTTTGGCTGGC
>CAKZYI010000180.1 GCA_937884735.1 uncultured Pleurocapsa sp. | reverse complement strand
CAAAGCCGCCAATGCCATCAAGCGTCAGTGTAGAGAACATACAATTGATATTGCTCACCTAAACATATACTACGGTCAACTAACAAGTTCAATCTTGACTCCTCTCAAGCAAGCAGGAATCCCAATTATCCAAACTTTGCATGAATATAAGATAGTCTGTCCTGTATATTCCTTAAGGTCTGGCAACGAAATATGTCAGGCTTGTAATGGTTCAGCTTTTTGGAAAGCAACGGTAAAGCGTTGTAACAGAGGTTCACTAGCGCGATCGCTATTAAGCACAGTCGAATCCTACGCCTCCAATTTGATGGGTGCAATTAATAAAGTCGATCGCTTTATTGCTGTCAGCGATTTTCAAAGGCTGAAGCTAGTCGAGTTAGGAATTCCTAACCATAAAATTACCACGGTTCATAACTTTATCGATTTATCCGATATTGAAGTAAGCCAGCAACCAGGGGAATACTTCCTTTATTTCGGTAGATTAGAATGATACAAAGGCATTTTTACTCTTTTTGAGGCGGCATCTACTTTAACTGATATTCCACTATTAATTGTGGGAGATGGTACAGATAGAGCAGAAGTCGAAGCTATAATTCAAGAGAAAAATCTCAAGCATATTAAGCTCTTGGGTTTTAAACAAAAAAGAGAATTACGAGAGCTTATCAAAGGAAGTATTTGCACCATTACCCCTTCAGAATGGTATGAAACCTTTGGTTTAACTCTTATTGAGTCTTTTGCTTGTGGAAAACCCGTTATAGCTAGTGGCATTGGAGGAATGACCGAAATTATTACTAATGGAGTAGATGGCTATCACATAGAGCCTGGTAATTCATTAGAGTTAAGAGAGCGCATGGAATGGATGGGCTTGCATCGAAATAAAGCCATAGAAATGGGGCGATTAGGTAGAAAAAAAGTAGAAGAAAAGTTTAATGCTCAACAGCACTATCAAAAACTAATGGAGGTGTATGAACAAGCTTTAGGTAAATCCCAAAAGGTTTTATAGATAGATACTTAAATCTACAATTTTTTACCCAAGACCATAATTTTAATCTTTGAAGCATGTTAAGTAGGATTTTAAAATACAGCCTCGGTATAGTCTGGCGTTCGGATACCCAAAGGGTAATGTCATTGACCGTTATTGGCATGATGTTGGCTTTTGTTATGGACATTATGATCGCAGCTAAATTGGGGACTGGTCAAACAGCAGATTCTCTTATCTTGGCTTTAAGCTTTCCAATCATGTTGGATACGGTGATGCGAGAAGGAACTAAATCAAGCTTAGTTCCCCTATTTATGGAGCAAAAAGTTAACTTAAATCCAGAGAAATTCCAATACTTTATTAGTGGTTTATTCAATTTTGGTTTTTTAATCGGGATTATTATTACAGTTTTAATTGAAATATTGGCTCCAGGGGTGATTCCAATCTTAACTCCCAAACTTTCTCCCGCAGGGCGATCTCAAACCGTTTACCTATTACAGATATGCGCCCCTCTAATAATTTTTGTGCCAAACATAACTATGTTAAGTGTCTTGCTTAACAGCCAAAAAAGATTTAGTACTGCTGCTTTACGCAATGCGATCGCTCCTGGTTTGGTGGTACTTTCTCTAGCAATTTTTTGGGGATTACAAGACGTTAGCTATATGATTGCAGTAACTCATGTATTGGGATTTGCTTTATTTTTTGTTATCTTGCTGATCCAAAGCTATCGTCATGGGTTCAAATATCATTGGTCAGCTTTACCATCTAAGACAGACTTGCGTAAGCTGGGTAGTTTTTCCTCATTACCAACTTTAGGCTTTACCCTAGCTCAAGGGTTACGTCTTGCAGAACGTTTATTAGCGTCTTTGGTTGCCGTTGGAGGAGTCTCTGCATATTACTTTGCTCTTAGGATATTTTCGGCAGTTCAAACCATAATTGGGGTTAGTATAGCCACCACAAGCCTACCAGCAATGACAGAACAAAACCTTGCAGGAGATCGAGATCGCTTTTCTAAGATAGTCCGCAAAAATCTTCTCGGAACTTTAGCTTTGACTACCCCCATAGTATTGGCAATTGTTTTCTTTCACAAAACCATCATCAGCATTTTGTATGGCAGGGGTGCTTTTGATGCGACTTCTGTAAATCTAACTTCTCAAATTCTTTTTTGGCTAGGACTAGGATTAATATTTAACTGTATTATTCCACCTCTGCAATCTGTCTTATACGCACAGAAGCGTTACAAAGCAGTTTTTATGAATATGGTACTGATTTTGCTCGTCAATATTTCTTTGGCTTGGATTTTATCTCAAATGTTAGGGTTAATTGGAATCAGTATTGCTCTGTCAATATCTGTAGCTGTAGCAGCGATAAACTTGGTTTATGTACTCCATCGTTCTGGAGTATATTTGATTCCTCAACTAGAAAGGTAAAATTAATTATGATTGATTATTTGAGAGAAAATTAATGAGAATGACTCAAATATTTTTATCAGCTGATGTTACGCAGTATAGTCATGTTTTTATAAAAGCTATTTCACAAGTAGCAAACTCGCGCGTTCCCTGGCGGATTAAGAATCCGCGGGGTCGCTCGTCAAGTAGCAAGTTTTATCTGGCACCTTCAGTAAGATAAGGGGACTGGGAGACTAATCTATCTTTTGTTCCATTTATTTTAAGTAACTTATACTAACAGGATTTGGTATTAGTAAATCTGTTACTAGTTTTTCGTATCTTGCTTGAAACGCCCGAAGTGCGATCGCTCTTTTGGCGAGTATTAATCGACAATAATTTAGCTCAGATTATAAATCTTTGATTAGGATTTGCATCTGGGCTATAGATATAGATATAGCCTATTCGGAATACTTTATTTGTTCATGTACATACACACTACTCAAGCCGCATCTCTTTTTTGGTGCGCGTTCCGCACGAGCAAAGCTCGAAGTCGCGCCTAGCGACGCTCTGAGCCGATAGGCTCTGCCGCCTGACGGCGAACAGGGCTTCGCCCAAACGTCTGCAAAGCAGACTTGAGACGCTTTGCGTCTGTGGGTCGCACCAAAATATCTTCTCGCAGACTGAGAACATTGCTGATCGAAGGAAGAGTAGTGGGAGCTTATAAATCGGGTCGTTATTGGTTGATTCCCTTACATAATGGAATGCCAATAATTAAAAAAGCGAAACGAGGACAAGCAGGGACTTGGA
>CAKZYI010000179.1 GCA_937884735.1 uncultured Pleurocapsa sp. | reverse complement strand
TTTAATGCCAATAGTTTGGAGAATAGTAGCAGTAACATCAGGATTAGTGGCTAACATTTCATTGAAACGCTGTACTCCTATGACTTTCTCATCTTCGCTATTAGGATCTAGAACTTTACCTTCACGAATTACATTATCGGCAATAATTAATGCTCCAGGGCGAGCTAATTTGACTGCCCATTGGAAGTATTCTATATAATGCGGTTTATCAGCATCGATAAATATGAGATCGAAGGGTATTTTTGATTCGGATTCAACAACGCGATTGCACTCGCCGACGCAGGTTCGGCGTGCCTCGCGTTCAATCTTAGGCAATAATTCTATGGCTTTCCCTACTCTAATTTCTACTTTAGACTTCAAACCCGCCCTGATAATATTTTGCCGTGCCACTTCTGCATGAAGAGAATTGTATTCTAAACTTATCAACCGTCCATCATTGGGTAATGCTCTTGCCAACCAAATAGTGCTATACCCTCCCAGAGTACCAATTTCGAGAATATTTCGTGCATTACAAAGCAAAGCTAGAGTGTAGAGCAATTTTCCCTGATTAGGAGATACACTATGCTGGGGCATACCTGCTTTATCTAAGGATTCTATAGTTGATAGTAAGGCATCATCCTGCGGTGCTAACAAATCGGCGATGTAGCGGTCTACATCAGCAAAAAGTTCTGGATTCATAGATTGTTTTTAGTTATCTTGCAATCGACTTTACAGCTTGTACGTTAAATTTGCCTAAAGAGTAAAATGATAAATAATTCAAAGCTACAAATTTTGATTGAGTTTTCCGCCAGATGACTGTCACTTTAGCTAAATGGACAATTGAAGAATATCACTCCATGATTAAGTCTGGATTATTAGATAATCGTCAAGTGGAGTTATTGCAAGGAAAAGCAATTGTCAGCAGATAACAACAGATCTTAGATTTATTTTCTTAAAGGATAAACCAATCGATATCAGTTAAACTGGTACTGAATACGGTACGCTTTGAAAAATGATTTTATGAAACCATTTACTGTTAGAGAAGCTAGAGACAATCTTTATCGATTGATAGATGAAGTTGCCCAAAGCCATCAGCCAATCACGATTAAAGGAAAACGTAACGATGCAGTGTTAGTCTCCAGAGAAGATTGGGAAGCGATCGCTGAAACAGTTTATCTTAACGGTATTCCTGGTATGGGAGATGCTATTAATACCGCAGCAGCAGAACCACTATCTGAAGGAACGCCATTAGAGGAACTGGATTGGTGAAGTGGCAGATAATTTTAACTAAGCAAGCTAAAAAAGATGCCAAAAAAATATCTTCTAGCGGTTTAAAGCCTCAGACACAAGCTTTACTAGAAATCCTACAAGAGAATCCCTACCAGCCACCTTATGAAAAGTTAGTTGGTAATTTGTCTGGTTACTATTCTCGTCGGATTAATATTCAGCATCGTTTAGTTTACGAAATCTTGGAAAAAGAGAAAATAGTTCGTATTCTTAAGATGTGGAGTCATTATGAGTAATTGCTCCTTAATACTTTTCTTTCCCATCGAACAAAAAACCACAGCCGTTTGACCACACCATATATGGCTTGAGGATTAAATTTACTCAAAGGATAAATAGCGATCGCAAAAATTATATCAAGACGAGACATTTATTGATATTGACAGGATGTTTCGAGCGTTTATTGCAGACCTTTATTAAATTAAAATTAAGTTACGTCGCTCCTTCATTTCTTTTCTCTCTGCGTCTTGCTCTTTCAGCACCTTTACGTTTTCCCTCTTGAACTTCGCGGATATGTCCTGAGACAACAGCAAAGTGGTAAGAGCCAAGTTGTAGTGCAATGTCCGAACCAGTTTCAACGGCACGTTGCAGATACTGACGTGCATTCTTGAACTCGCGTCGTTGTGACTGACTGGTTGCTAGAGTATCGAGTTGCATTAACTCAGAAAGAATCCTGCGGGCGTGATTGCTAACGTTGTCCTCTATCACAATCTGAAACTGTAACTTTAAAACTTCTAGGAGCTATTTTAACTACATCAACGCTTTTCTAACTACAGCAGATACCTGTTCCACCAATAAAACCACTACAAAAATCACGATAATTGTCATCAAAGCTTCGTCATAACGTAACAACTGCATCGAGGTAGCCAACTCCACCCCAATACCTCCCGCACCAACCAAACCAAGCACTACAGCCGATCGCACTGATGCTTCAAGAGAATATAACGTAGAAGCAACAAATGAGGGCATAGTAGCGGGAAAGATTGCCCCGACGATGATACCCCATTCGGAAGCACCCAAAGCTCGCAATGCCTCTACTGGTTTGGGATCGATTTCTTCAATTCTCTCGGCAAAAAACTTACCGCAAAAACCCATCACATCAACGGTAATTGCCAAAATTCCCGCACCGACACCCAGTCCTACCACCACAATAAACAGCAAGCCCCAGACTAGGTCGGGAATGACCCGCAATAGGGTAATAAATCCACGACTCAAGCTGTATATTATCTTGTTAGGGCTAGTATTTTTAGCAGCTAGTAAAGATAAGGGCAAACTCAAAAACGCCCCAAACACCGTTCCGACTAATGCCATTTCAAAAGTTTCAATAGTGGCTTTAATCACTTTTGATTGAC
>CAKZYI010000178.1 GCA_937884735.1 uncultured Pleurocapsa sp. | reverse complement strand
GGTCGATGCTAGAAGCTTTAGCTACAGGCTGTCTAATTGTGGCTTCGGATACAGCTTGTGTAACCGAAGTGATTCAAGATAATGTTAACGGGTTGCTGGTCAATTTCTTTAATCCACCACAAATAAGCGATCGCGTAATTGAGGCTTTAGATAATCCCGAGCGTATGGCAAAAATTCGTATCAAAGCCAGGGAAACTATTTTAGAAAGTTATGATTTAGCGAAACTGTTACCCCAACATTTACAATGGGTCAAAGATTCAGTCTCAATTTAGGGACTGAGCGATCGATGAACAATAAACAATGAAACACAAATCCAGAGGAAGATTTAGGAAAGTCGAATTATAATTTGAAGCTTAACTTAGGAACATTCGCTTTTTTATTTTAGTTCCAGTTATCGTTAGTCTGCTCAGTGCTTAGCGTTTAATTGTAATTGGTACTATAGACGTTTGGGCTGGACTAACTTTGGCGATAGATCCTCAAGATCCTGAAGGAATAATGACCATCAAAACGGTTACCTATATTATCGGTGGGGGAGATTATTATTTGATTGGAATTGTTTTATTGATCTTTGCCTTTGGTATCTATGAGCTATTTATTTCAGAAATAGAAATAAAGCATCAAGATGACTCTAGTATTCTTCAAAGTGCTAGTTTGGAAGAATTAAAAGGCAAACTAGTTAATGTAATTGTTGTAGCATTAATTGTTAGCTTGTTTAAGCAAATGCTCACTATAGAAATAGGCAAACTAAGTGATGTAATCTACGTTGCTTTGGCAATTTTACTGATTTCTATTAGTCAGTACTTGTTGCATTTAAGCCATACGAAACCTCACAAGCGATCGCCTAAAGTTATTGGTAGTTCCGATCATAATTCTTTTGACTCATAAGCATAATATAAATATTTAATTTGAGACAAAATATCTATATTGTCATAATTTTCATCAAAAAAATATAGAAAACAATTGATTCTTTATCAAAGTTAAATTAAAAGTATTAGAAAATTCACTTATATTACTTTTACTCCTGTCTTACTAAACAACGTTCGCAGGAATACTTTTTTATAAGAGAAGAATAATGATAAACCCTGGTGTAATTTCTATTGGTTTAGAATCATCTGTTTTTGACGAAGATATATTTCAAATTACTATTCCAATTATTCGTACAGAAGGAAGCGATGGGATAGTTTCTGTGGACTATTCAATTAATAATGGTACCGCCATAGAAGGACAAGACTTTATTGCTAGTTCTGCTGGAACGTTGGTATTTGCAGACGGAGAGACTCTTAAAGAATTAATAGTTGAGGTAATAGACGATACCCTAGTTGAAGCGAGCGAAACTATCAGTATTGCCATTGGCAATACAACTGGTGCATCTTTGGGACTATCTAGAACAGCAGTTATCAATATTCAAGACAATGACACCACTCAAGAAAGTACTCTAAGTTTTGGTCAAGCAGAATATAGCTTTAGTGAAGATGGAGGAGAAGCCGTTATTACTGTAGTCCGAACGGGAAACAGTAATGACACCGTATCTGTAGAATATGGTACCAAAGATGATTATGCTAAAGCAGGATTAGACTATTCCAGCGTTTCGGGTACTTTGATTTTCAATCCTGGTGAAACCAGCAAAACTATTTCAGTTCCGATAATAAACGATGAGCTACTAGAATTAAACGAAGCTCTGACCTTGACTTTGGATAATCCTCAAGGGATTGAACTTGGTATAAATGATACTACCAGTTTAGTTATTGAAGAAGACCAAGAAAATACATTCAGTTTTAGAAGAGAAGTATTGGTTTCTGGACTAGAACTTGGAGATACGGTTGGCTTTAGATATACTCCTGGACCAACTGCTTTCGATTGGTCTCCAGACAACAAGATGTTTATTGCCAGATTGCATGGTCAGGTGGCAGTCTATGATGATGGCGAACTTCTCGACCAACCATTTATCGATATGACTGCCAAAGTAAATACGGGGGGTCAAAGAGGATTGCTCGGCATTGCCGTACATCCAGAGTTTCCACAGCACCCCTATGTATATTTAGCCTATTCCTACGATCCTCCTGGAGTAGAACCAGATCAAGAAGGAGTCGGGCGTACTACCCGTTTAGTTCGTGTAGAGGCTGACCCCAGTACTGACTACACGACTGCTTCACCCGATAGCGATGTCTTTTTACTAGAAACTCCTCCTGTGTTAAACCTTCACTCTGCTGGAGCGATTCAATTTGGGGATGATGGCTCGTTATTTTGGACTCATGGAGATGGTACTCAAGTAGGTGGAACTCCTACACCAGAGCAGGTTGAGATCCTTCAAAGAATTGACAATCCTTTGGGCAAAATGTTCCGCATCGATCCTATTACAGGGGAAGGGTATTCAGATAACCCTTTTTATAACGGAGACACCTCTAGTATTGAATCAAAAATTTATAGTTACGGACATCGCAATCCCTGGCGTTTTACAGTTCATCCAGAAACAGGTGAACCCTTCTCTGGGGATGTAGGCTGGACAAAATGGGAAGAGATTAATACAGGTAGAGGAGTCAATTTTGGTTGGCCACTATTTGAAGGAGGTAACGGTGAAAGCACTAGAACTGAAGCTATTGGTGGCGATCCTGATTTTCAGTATCTTTACGATGACGCATCAGAAGTAACTCCTGCTATTTATGCCTTTAGACATAGGGAGAATGGAGGCAGTGCAGTCGTCTTAGGAGATTTTTATACGGGTACTGCTTATCCCGAACTCTATGATGGAGCATTGTTTTATGCCAACTTCAACAAAGGCGATGTTAATGCCTTAACATTCGATTCGGAAGGAAATGTAGACTCAGCAGTACCTTTTCTTGAGAATGAAAGAGGCTTGACGCAGATTGCCATGGGAACAGATTCCAACCTATACTTTTCCAATTTGTATACGGGAGAAATTGGTCGCTGGGTGTTTGAGCCAGAAGTAGGGGAGACAATTACGGGTACATCAGACAAAGATATCTTGGAAGGTACTATTGAAAGTGAGCTTATTTTGGGTCTTGCAGGAAATGACCTGATTCAAGGTAACGGTGGTGCTGATACCTTAGATGGTGGAGAAGGTCTAGATACAGTTACTTATTTATATTCTGCATCTGGAGTCAGCATCAATTTAACCACAGGTACTTCTTCTGGAGGTGATGCTGAAAACAATACCTTTATTGATATCGAACGGATATTAGGTTCAAACTTTGCCGATGAGATAATCGGTAATGATATTGATAACCTGATTCAAGGTAACGGTGGTGCGGATACTCTAGAAGGTGGTGCTGGTAAGGACGTTCTGTCTTACAGGAGTTCTAAATCTGGAGTTAGCATTAATTTAGCAACCAATACCGCTGCTGGTGGCGATGCGGAAGGAGATGTAATCTCTGGTTTTGAAAGAATACTTGGTTCTGATTTCGCGGATTATTTAGTAGGGGACGACCAGGACTATTTTATTGAGGGCAACAATGGTGCGGACACCCTCGAAGGTGGTGCTGGTAAAGATATTCTTGCTTACAATACGGCTAAATCTGGAGTTGATGTTAATCTAACTACTGGTACGGTTGCTGGAGGTGATGCTGAGGGGGATGTAATCTCTGGTTTTGAGTGGATCATTGGGTCTAAATATTCAGATTATTTGATTGGAGATCTTGGTGACAATCGTCTTAATGGCGGTGACGGTAATGATAAGCTTAACGGTGTTGGCGGTAACGATACCCTTAATGGCGGTGACGGTAATGACACTCTAGATGGCGGTGCGGGAATTGATTTTCTAGATGGCGGTGATGGAATCGATTTTCTTCTTTATGGATCTGCTGATTCTGGAGTAATGGTCGATCTAAGTACTGGTCTTGGTGCTGGTGGCGATGCTGAAGGCGATGTATTATCTGGCTTTGAAAAAATCAATGGGTCTAAATATTCGGATTATTTGATCGCAGATGAGGGTAATAACCGCCTTAATGGAGAAGCTGGCAATGATACTCTCGATGGAGGTTTTGGTAAGGATACTCTCAACGGTGGTGCTGGTAGTGACTTGTTTATTATTTCGCTAAATTCTGGGGTAGATAAGATTATTGACTTAAATCTTAGTGAGGGTGACTTAATTGGTTTGTCTAATGATTTAGCTTTTGAAGATCTATCTTTTACGGGAAATTTCATTTTGGTAGAGAATCAGCCCATAGCTAATATCAAATCTTTTGATACTAGTACTTTGACTGCTAATGACTTTACATCTGTGCAGTAAACAGGTTGAGAAATCTGAAGTAATGGAAAAAGAGACACTATGACATTTACAAGCGTCTCTTTTTTCAGCAAAGTCAATAATTAATAATATAAGTAACGTCAGTTCGCGTGGAAGCTCAAAGCCTTACTACAAAAACAACTCAAAACTCGCTTGTCCAAGGTAGTTGTTTGATTTGGAAGATTGAATAATCTCTTAACAGCTAAAGGCTAAAGGCTAAAGGCTAATCCTGTTAACCCGAACTGACGTTAAGTAGTGTTAAATTCTGTCTTGCATCATTTTATCTACTGCTTCAGCGATTTGTTCTGGCTGTACGATGGTTAGGTACTCCAATTTGCCGTTATAGGGCGTAGGTATATCTTGGGAAGATAAACGCAGCACAGGGGCATCTAATTCATCAAATAACTGTTCGTTGATCAATGCCACTAATTCTGCACCAATACCGCCAGTTTTCATACATTCTTCTACAATGATTACCTTGTGAGTTTTGCGTACAGTCTCACTATTTGTTTCCATATCGATAGGCTAGAGGGATATTAGATCGATGATTTCTGGATCGTAACCTTGTTTTTCGATTTGTTTTAAAGCTTGAGTACAGTGGTGACGCATCCGCGAATAGGTCAAGATAGTTACATCTTCTCCTTTGCGTACCATTTCCGCCTTATCTAGGGGAAGGATATACTCATCATCGGGCAAATCTTCTTTATGGTTGTAAAGTAAAACATGTTCAAAGAAAAGTACGGGGTTATCATCTCGGATTGCAGCTTTGAGCAAACCTTTAGAGTTATAAGCCGTAGAACAAGCAACAATCTTTAGTCCTGGTACAGCGTGGAAATAGGCTTCTAGTCTTTGAGAGTGTTCTGCACCTAATTGTCTTCCTACCCCACCAGGACCACGAATTACCATCGGAATTTTGTAGTTACCACCAGAAGTGTAGCGCAGCATGCCTGCATTGTTAGCAATTTGGTTGAACGCCAATAGCAAAAAGCCCATGTTCATCCCTTCGATCACGGGGCGTAAGCCAGTCAAAGCAGCCCCCACAGCCATACCACAAAAGCTGTTTTCTGCAATAGGAGTATCTAATAAACGAAGATCTCCATATTTTTGATATAAGTCCTTGGTGACTTTATATGAACCACCATAATGTCCGACATCTTCACCCAAGACGAAGACAGTCTTATCTCTTGCCATTTCTTCGTCTGTCGCTTCTCTCAAAGCGTTAAACATTAAAGTTTCAGCCATAATAATTTATCCTAAGTCACCAACAAATAATATTATCATTCTCACAGGACGGTACAAGCACACGGGGCATACAA
>CAKZYI010000177.1 GCA_937884735.1 uncultured Pleurocapsa sp. | reverse complement strand
AAGCGATCGCAGACTATGTAAGTAACTGAATCGATTGTTTCTATTCCCGCTACACCGCCAAAAATTGTCGAACAAGATCTGTATCCATTATTATTCCATGCTAGAGAGAGTGGGAGAGAAGCGATCGCCGATACTCCAGAAAACCGCCTCAAGGGTTGGCGAAGAATCTGTTTGTTTGCCATGTATTTCCGCTCTAGTGTCTTGGACGTGCCAAGTTTAATTCAAACTCTTAAAGATGCAGTGCGATCTCCAGAGTAAACTTTGACCTGGGCAAATCATATTGCAAGCTGGAACTTTAATCGGATTATTCCCTGTCATTTTGATGCCCCAGTTACCACCAATCCCCAAGAATTTCGACAAGCATTTGCTTTTTTAGCTCACAATTCTGCTCAAAAAGATCTCCCCGAAGCTGATTTGCAAACTCTTAAAAGCATTGATGCTTTTTTGTATAAACCAGGCATTGTACCCCCACCCAAAATTTAGCCTAATTTAGTTTACTAATAAGTATATAGTTAAAGTTACATTAAAATTACAGCACTCAAACATAAATGAAGAAAAAAGAGGCTTATTTATCAAAAAAGCCAATAATAGTAATTCAAAATATAGATAATTATATGTAACAATTAATTTTTAAACCAATTTGTTAAGCCTTAGACTTTTGATTGATACTGGCACGACAAATAATTTTCCAAAACAATTCTGATAGCCTGCTTTTTAATTACTTTCTAGCACAAAGTAATCTTCATCCATAGTGAACGATCTTTGAAAACAATAGCAAAAACATAATATGATAACCATCGAAGAAGCTTTACATCTTGTCGATAATGCAATTAAACCTGAAAGGCTTAACTCAGTTCAAGAGTTGATTTTGACTCAGTGCTGGGCTGGTAAAACTTATCAAGAAATTGCTGAAGTCTCTGGTTACGATCCAGACTATATTAGAGTGGTTGGTTCTCGGTTATGGCAACTTCTTTCAGAAGCTTTTGGAGAAAAAATTACCAAAAATAATTTTCGTTCAATCTTACGACAACAAGTCGGTACAGTTGAAAAAAAACAGGGCAATAGTGGTTCGATGAGTGCGCTGGAACTGCCACAAACCCCAGTACCAATGGATTCTGCACTATATATTAATCGTTTTCCTAGCGAATCTCAAGCCTACGAAGAGATTGTCAAACCTGGGGCGTTGATCAGAATTAAAGCCCCAAAACAAATGGGAAAAAGCTCTTTGGTAATGAGGATTTTAGCCCAGGCACAGACCAGAGGATATCGTACTGTTCGATTGAATTTGTTACAGGCAGAAGATAGTGTAATTAGCAATTTACAACGTTTGCTGCGTTGGCTATGCGCCAACATTACTTTGCAGCTAGGAGTAGAATCTTTATTAGACGACTACTGGGATGAAGATCTAGGATTTAAGGTTAGCTGTACAACTTATTTGCAAGGATATATTTTGGGGCAGTTAGATAGTCCTTTAGTTGTTGCCTTAGATGAAGTTAACCGTTTATTCAACTATCCTGAAGTGGCTCAAGAATTTTTGCCTTTGTTACGTTTTTGGCACGAAGAAGCCAATAATGTTCGCGTATGGCAAAAGTTTCGCTTGATTGTGACTCATTCTACAGAAATTTATATTCCCCTAAGCCTGGATCAGTCTCCGTTTAATGTTGTTCTGTCTCTTCGTTTGACTAAATTTGATTGTGAGCAAGCACAAGAGTTGGCTCAACGTTATGGTTTAGACAAAAGTGAACCTCCTTTGCAACTAGAAGAATTAAAATCTCTACAGGAAGTTGTTGGTGGTCATCCTTATCTACTTAATTTGGCTCTATGCCATTTGATGACTCAAAATAATGATGTCTACAAGCTAATCAAAGAAGCAACTACAGAAACAGGAATCTATCGGGATCATTTACGGGGTCATCTAGCATTTTTGGGCAAGTATCCAGAATTGGCTGATGCTTACAGGCAAGTAATCCTTTCTACTGAGCCAGTAAAGCTAGATCCTATTGCGGCTTATAAATTAGAAAGTGTGGGCTTAGTCGAGCTAAGAGGCAATGAAGCTGTGCCTATGTGTCATTTGTATCGTAATTATTTTAGCGATCGCCTTTAGGAGCAAATATACAGCGCGAATTCCTTTATATTCTTTAAGTTGGGCATAAATTGCAACCAACAAACCAAACATCTTTCAATCAGAAAAAATGTGTTTGCAGAATTTGAGATTCTTTAATTTGCACTGAACCCATACAACATAGAAAACAATACCTTTTTTATGGTATCACTAAGATAATATGTGTTCTATTTAACAACAAGAAAATGTGTTCTAATTTACAATAATCATCAGCAATGAATAGAATTTTAGGATTCCTTTCAAAAACCGATAGTCATTGAGTACAGCTAAATTATCTTTAATACTGTAACTTTTATAACCTTAGAACGATTAAATATAGAAGAAATTGTGATATTGGTAACAAAAAATTATCTGTAGAATTTTGCAAATATATTTATTGTTATATTTATTTTAAAAGTGTATTTTGTAAAACACTTTTTTTCTGTTTGTGTGAAAAATAAACTGTTCTAAGTTCAAAGCAATGCTTCTCTCCTAAAATCTAAAACTTGCCTTAAGAAATATAATGTTCCTTATATACTTCCTTTAGGATTAAAATAATTCAAAATAAGCTATTATTTAGAATTAAAAGATTGTAGTTGCTCGATCAATAGCTACAGTGCCAATCCTAGTAAAATCTGGTGAGAGTGAAAAACTTAACAAGCCACTATCTATTAAACGGCGTTTTTCCCTGGTCAATAGATAATGAGTTAAACCAAGCCAAACAAATGATTTGTATTGCCGAGAAGGAATCAGTTCGAGAAAGACAGCTACAGCAAGCTCTCAAAAACAGCGAACAAAGGTATGCTCTTGCTACCAAAGTGACAAATGATGGCTTGTGGGAGTGGAACTTTGATTCGAATCAAGTAAATTACTCTTCTCGATGGAAATCAATGTTGGGGTACGACGATGACAGCATCAAAAATAGTCCAGTAGAATGGTTAGCCAGAGTACACGGAGCAGACATAGAAAAGCTACGAGCTAATTTATCTGCCTGTTGGCAAGGAGAAATTACTCAGTTCGAGGTTGAGTATTCTCTTTTGCATCGAGATGGAAAATACCGCTCCATGTTTTGCAAAGGTGTTGGGGTAAGAGACGAAAAAGGAAATATAACCAGCTTAGTTGGTTCGCAGACAGATATTACCCATAATAAGAAAATTGAAGCTCGGTTGAACTATGACAATAACTATGACCGACTTACTCATCTGCCCAATCGTCAGTTGTTTATCCAAAACTTAAAAGAACTATCTCAGATAAAGTCAGAGTCTAAATGTCTATTTGGAGTACTTTGTTTAGATTTAGACAGCTTTAAATATATCAATCGTAATTTTGGTCACGCGATTGGAGATTTGCTCTTAATAGAAATCGTGGCGAAATTAAATTCGTGTCTGCGGAGTCAGGATATAGTAGCTCGTATTGGTGGCGATGAATTTGCTATTCTACTGGCAGGCTTTAAACAAGCAAACTATCCTTCAGAAATAGCCACTCAAATCCAGCGAGAATTTTCTGTTCCAATAAAAGTAAAGGAACACTCCATACTTATTACTACTAGCATTGGTATTGCACCTTTAACTACCATCGGGAATCACGAGCAGCAAAACACGCCCTATAGCTTGATTGAATCTCTACAAAATGCTGAGATTGCCATGCACCAAGCTAAAGACAAAGGGAAGGCTTGTAGCGTTGTATTTGAATCAGAAGCATATCTTGAAAGCATTGCTAAATTTAAATCAGAAAATGAGCTAAGAGCTGCAATTGAATTAGAACAGTTCGAGCTTTACTATCAGCCAATAGTCAAATTAGCAGACAGACAATTAATTGGTTTTGAAGCTTTAATCCGCTGGCAACATCCCGAAAAAGGGTTGGTTTCTCCTGGTGGTTTTATTCCTCTGGCAGAGAATACAGGATTAATTGTCCCAATTGGATGGTGGGTTTTGAGAGCAGCTTGCCAACAGATGGCAACTTGGCAGCAAGAACATCCAGAATCTGAGTTGACATTTATTAGCGTCAACGTTGCCAGCAAACAGTTTTCTCAACCTTATGCAGGTGATATTATTGCTCAAATCTTGGCAGAGACTGGTTTAAATCCTTGCTGCCTAAAGCTAGAAATAACTGAGAGCGAGATTATTGAAAATATTGATATTGTTCTTTCTACTGCAACCAAGCTAAAAGAGCTGGGAGTGCAGCTATCAATGGACGATTTTGGTACTGGTTATTCTTCTTTGGGCTATTTGCACTGTTTGCCTGTAGATACCTTAAAAATAGATCGTTCTTTTGTAAAAAATATCGAAGATAACATTCATCAGTTAGAGCTGGTTAAAACTATTGTTAAACTAGCAGGGGTATTTGATTTGGACATTGTTGCTGAAGGAATTGAGAGAGAAGAACAATGTACTCAGCTTCTGAATTTACAATGTGAATATGGACAGGGATATTTATTTTCTAAACCATTGCCTTCGGCAAATGCGACCAATTTACTAGTTTGATAATTGAACTGCTGTTCGAGAAGTATCTGTATTTGTCAGTATTAAGCAAAAATTAAAGGCCAAAAGTTACGAATAGATTAACTATTATTTTATCGATCGCCTGAAGCTATAAAATATTAATATAACCAATGTTTGTTCTCAAGGCGTTTTATAGAGTACTGGTACATTATGAATAATCAGAGTTACGATCTTGTTATTATTGGCGGCGGGGTGTGTGGCACAGCATTACTCCATACTCTGAGCAAATATACTAATGTAAACAAGATTGCTTTGATTGAGAAAGAATCTAACGTTGCTTTAATTAATTCTTATACAAATAGTAATAGCCAAACTCTACATTTTGGCGATATTGAAACTAACTACACTCTTGCTAAAGCAACTAAAGTCAACAGAGGAGCTAGTTTAGTTAAGAACTATTTGCTTACTCAAGATAAACAACAAGAAATTTATACTAAGTATCACAAAATGGTGCTTGGAGTAGGAAAGGAGCAGGTCGATAAATTAAAAGCTAGATATGAAGAATTCAAGCATTTGTTTCCTCATCTAAGACTACTTGAAAGAGCAGAAATTGCTGAAAAAGAGCCAAAAGTTTTGGTGGGGAGAGAAGAAAATGAAGCAATAATTGCTTTATACACTGAGGAAGGTTACACCGTAGACTTTAATGCTTTGGCTCAATCTTTTTTAACAAATGCAGTTAATAAATCCAGCCAAAAAATAGATTTATTATTCAATCATAAAGTAAAAAAAATAACTCAACATAACAACGAATATCAAATCAAAATTTCCGATCGCACAGTGAAAGCAAAAGTAGTAATGGTTGCCGCAGGAGCGCACAGTTTATTATTTGCCAAATCACTGGGCTATGGCTTGGACTATGCCTTGTTGAGTGTTGCAGGAAGCTTTTACTTTGCCCCAAAACTGCTAAACGGTAAAGTATATACAGTACAACGGAAAAAGCTACCTTTTGCCGCAGTTCACGGCGATCCCGAAGTTCATAATAAAGCGATCGCTCGTTTTGGTCCAACAGCCAAAGTACTGCCTTTGTTAGAACGTCACAACTATTCTAGTATGACTGAATATTTTCAGACGGCAGGTTTAAGTATTAAAGCAATTTTAAGCTTTATCAAAATACTGTCCGATCCAATTATATTCAAATATATTGCCCTCAATTTTTTATATGATTTTCCCATAATTGGAAAACGCTTATTTATCAAAGAAGTAAAAAAAATAATTCCTTCAATTAAGTTAAACAATCTTAGCTATGCTAAAGGCTATGGTGGCGTTAGACCCCAAGTAGTTAATCTCAATACCAAAGCTTTAGAGATGGGAGAAGCCAAAATAATAGGTGATAAAATTATTTTTAATATTACTCCTTCCCCTGGAGCATCTACTTGTTTGCAAAATGCTTTGGAAGATACAGAAAGAATTATTGATTTTTTGGGTTCTGACTACCAATTCGATCGCCAACAATTTATAGCAGATCTTGCTACTCAAGAAGATTTTGCGCCCAATTATTAGCAAACTGAATATAAAATAGCAGCTTTTAAAAACTGAAGTATTGAGGAATCAGACTCAGTTTCACCAGAAAGGGTAATACTACACACTGATGCATTCTAGTTCATCATCTCCTGAAATTTTTGC
>CAKZYI010000176.1 GCA_937884735.1 uncultured Pleurocapsa sp. | reverse complement strand
AATGACTAATGACCAATGACTAATGACCAATGACTAATGACCAATGACTAATGACTGATTACTGATTTTTAATTGCCCACCGAACTTGACGTAAAATACCCCGCAACATTGCTACTTCCTCTGATTGTAGATTAGCTTTGTTGTATAAACGGCGAAACTTTTCCATTTTGACTGGTACGGTGTGGGGCTGTAAATAGCCAATTTCTAACAATACATCTTCTAGATGCTGATAGTATCCTTCCAAAACATCGATGGGTGCATTCTTAGGGATAGATTCTGAGACTACCTGGGGTGGAGTAGCAGTTTGATTAGAGCGATCGCTTATTTTTAACCATGCTTGATAAACCTCGTAGGCACAGATAGCCACTGCTTGAGCTAGATTTAAAGACGGATAATCAGGATTGGATTGAACACATACAAACTTTTGAGCATATTTTAATTCGTCATTACTCAAACCGCGATCTTCCGCACCAAACATTAGTGCAGATTGAACATTAAGATTAACATTAGGTTCTAGTAACCAGGGAAGTGCAATAGAGGGTGGTTCTAGATTGATAGGGACACTACGGGAACGAACTGTCGTAGCGATCGCTCTTTGGCATCCTGCCAGAGCCTTTGGCAAACTATCTACCACTACGGCATTTTCCAACACATCTGCCGCATGTACTGCCATGATTCTAGCCTCCTCAGAATTGCGATCGCATCTTGGATTGACCAATACTAGATTAGTCAGTCCCATATTCTTCATTACCCGCGCGATCGAGCCTACGTTCAAATTTCCCGCAGGTTCTACCAAAACAATTCTAATATTCTCTAACAGACTTTTATTCATTTGAATAAAGTACCAAATAACCAAGATTATAAAAATAATCTCTCTTTGGTTTTTAAGTTTTCTTTTACCTTTATTAGTCCTAAAGAATTATAATAGGGGATTAGCTCAAAAAAGCATAAATCTCAGAAAATTTTACTTGAGCAACATTTGGTATTGAAAATCGATGCAATTTATAGACTTAGCAGAAGTAGAAGTAATAGCAGGAAAAGGCGGGGATGGAATGGTAGCATCCCGTCGAGAAAAATATGTGCCCGCGGGGGGACCTGCGGGAGGCAATGGCGGTTGGGTAGGATCGGTAATTTTAAAAGCTTCTGAGCGTTTGCAAACTCTGTTAGATTTCCGTTATGCGAAAATTTTTAAAGCCGAAGACGGCAAGAAAGGTGGTCCCAATAACTGTACTGGAGCAAAAGGAAGCGATCGCATTATTGAAGTTCCCTGTGGGACTCTTATTACCGATAGCGAAACAGGAGAATTGATAGGAGATCTTACCACCAATGGCGAGACTCTTTGTGTGGCAAAAGGCGGAAAAGGTGGCTTGGGTAATAAGCACTTCTTGAGCAATAGCAATCGCGCCCCAGAACACGCTCTACCAGGCTTGGAAGGAGAAACCAGAGCCTTACGTCTAGAACTAAAGCTCATCGCGGAAGTGGGCATTATTGGCTTGCCTAATGCAGGGAAATCGACCCTAATCTCTTCCTTATCCTCTGCCAAACCCAAAGTGGCTAATTACCCTTTTACTACCCTTGTTCCCAATTTAGGGGTTGTCCGCAAGCCCACAGGAGACGGCACGGTATTTGCCGACATACCTGGGTTAATATCGGGCGCGTCAGAAGGGATTGGTTTGGGTCATGATTTTTTACGTCACATAGAGCGAACTCGGGTATTACTTCATTTAATTGATGTTAATGCCAACAATCCTATTGCTGACTATGAAACAATTCAACAAGAATTAGAAGCCTACGGACACGGACTACCCCAACGTCCCCAAATCATTGCTTTTAACAAAATAGATGCCATTGATGACGAGATGCTAGAGCTGATTATTTCAGAATTGCAGGAAGTTACCCAAACTCCCATTTATGCTGTCTCGGCTGTATCTCGTCAAGGATTAGATACGGTAGTGCAAAAAATTTGGTCAATTTTGGATGCAGATAAAGCTTCAGCGATAGTTTAAAGAATTTATTTCTGGCGGGTTTACTCTTTTGGATTAGCATTACCCTAATGTTGCCCACCTTGCCCACCTACATTCAATCAATGGGGGGAACAACCCAACAGGTAGGTATGGTCATGAGTTGTTTTGCTATTGGGTTGATTGCTTCTCGTACTTGGCTGGGAAAGCTCGCAGATCGTCGCAGTCGCAAGCTGGTAATCTTAATTGGAGCATTCGTAGCAGCATCAGCCCCCGTAGGCTATTTACTCGTTCATTCCATTTGGGGCTTGGGATATATTAGAGCTTTTCACGGTATAAGTATTGCAGCCTTTACCATAGGCTATAGTGCATTAGTTGTAGACCTTGCACCAATAAAGCACAGGGGAAGTTTAATTGGTTATATGAATTTAGCTGTACCAATTGGTATGTCTATGGGTCCTGCATTAGGTGGATTTTTGCAGCAGAATGGAAAAGCAATTTTTCCAGAAGGCACTGGGTATGAAGTACTGTTTTTATTTTCTATTATTTGTGGTGTTTTGGCATTGTTGTTAGCCAGCCAAATTAAAGAATCTGCTTTACCTATTGCAACATCCAATTCAAAATCAGACAACAAAGTAATTCAACGAGATTTCTGGCAACTTACCAAAGATCCAGGCTTAATAGTACCCACACTAGTTTTGTTGCTTATTGGCTTGGTATTCGGCACTCTAGTTGCTTTTTTGCCCCTCTTTATTAAAGAATTACAGCTAGATTTTAATGTGGGCT
Organism: uncultured Pleurocapsa sp.; assembly: GCA_937884735.1. Taxonomy (GTDB): domain Bacteria; phylum Cyanobacteriota; class Cyanobacteriia; order Cyanobacteriales; family Xenococcaceae; genus Waterburya. The sequence continues at coordinate 3,476 of CAKZYI010000176.1, read as the reverse complement.
TCTTTTACACCGTAGTTGCCATGGCATCTTTTTCTGTACGTTTGTTTGTTGGTCAAGCAAGCGATCGCTATGGTAGAGGTTTGTTTATTAGCGGAAGTCTCATCTGCTATGTTATTTCAATGGTTTTACTTACCCAAGCAAATAGTACAGCCATGTTTATTTTAGCTGCGATCGCCGAAGGTTCGGGGGCGGGTATATTAATTCCTTTGATTTTAGCATTAATTAGCGATCGCTCTTATGCCAATGAAAGAGGTAAAGTATTTGCCCTATGTATGGGCGGATTTGATGTTGGTATTGCCATGGGAGGATTAATATTAGGCTCTCTGGCTACTATCCTGGGGGGCTATCGAGGCATCTTTGCTCTAGCAGCAGTTTTGGCTAGCGTGGCTTTAATTATTTTCATAACTCAAGCAGGTAAAAATCTTCGTCACTCTTTATTTTTCGCTTTAGGTAAAGCTCCAGATGCTTATTTGGTAAATTCCCAAAATATCGGTTGAAGTCAAATCCACCAAAAGCTCAATAACCCAGTCTTCTTACTTGTCACAATTGAGTTATGGGCTATGAGTCATACCGACCCCAAAACAGCGTTACGTTAATCAACAGTTGCCCTGCTAAAATATCTATATTGAAAATGTTTTTATAGCTATCAAAAGATTATGCTACTGACAGAAACTAATCTAGTTGCTTTGTTATATCTAGTTTTGAGTGGCACATATCTTTTAGTGCTGCCAGGATTGGTCTATTTATATCTTAAAACTCGTTGGTATGCCGCTGGTTCGATCGAACGATTGATCATGTATCTGTTTGTTTTCTTGAGCTTCCCAGGAATGCTTTTACTGAGTCCATTTCTCAATTTTCGTCCCAAACGTCGCGACTTGAAGGCTTAAAATACAAATATGCGTAGAATTGATGCACTTGCTATTGGTCTTGGAGTATTTATTGCAGCAGGATTAGTCTATTTCGTGCTACAGCTTTTTGGGCTAAGTGGTATTGATGCAGGAATTTGGACTCAGGCTCTTTTAGTTGTGGGTTTAGTGGGTTGGTCTTTGACTTACCTATTTCGTGTCGGCACCAAAAAAATGGCTTACAATCAGCAGCTGAAAGACTATGAAGAAGCTGTAATGCAAAAACGTCTAGAAGAAATGTCTCCCGAAGAATTGGCTCAACTACAACAAGAAATCGAGCAACAAAAAAAATCTTAAAAATCACCTCGTTAACACAATCGTACTAAATTAATTCCGCAAACATGAAATCTGTTGCCAATCGTTTTCAACATCTAAAGCAAAATTCAGAATGCGCTTTAGTCCCCTTTATTACTGCTGGAGATCCAGATTTGGAAACTACAGCCAAAGCTTTAGAAGTTTTAGCTCAAAATGGTGCAGATATGATTGAACTGGGTGTTCCCTATTCCGATCCTCTGGCAGACGGCCCGACAATTCAAGCAGCAGCTACTAGGGCTTTACAAAAAAATGTTCAGCTAGATGATGTTTTGGCAGTAGTGAGGGAGGTAGCACCCAAAATAGAAGTGCCAATTATTTTATTTACCTACTATAATCCGATTTATTATCGTGGGGTGGAATCTTTTTTGCAAGAGGTAAAAAACGCAGGAGTAAGTGGCTTAGTCGTTCCAGATTTGCCTCTAGAAGAAGCGGAGATATTACTTAAACCAGCTAAAGAAATAGGGATTGAAGTAACCTTGTTGGTTGCGCCAACTAGTTCTCAAGAGAGAATAAATGCGATCGCCGCACAATCTGAAGGATTTATTTATTTAGTTTCGGTAACAGGAGTAACAGGAATTCGCTCCGAAATGGCATCAGGTGTCAAGGATCTGCTGGCAGACTTACATAACAGTACCGATAAGCCTATTGGAGTTGGTTTTGGTATCTCTAGCCCCGAACAAGCAAAACAAATCAAGGATTGGGGTGCAGATGCCGTAATCGTGGGTAGTGCCATTGTAAAACGATTGGCAGAAGGAACGCCCGAATCAGGATTAAAAGCGATCGCCAAATTTTGTTCTTCCCTTAAACAAGCGATATCATAACTATTTAACTATTGATCATACGCCCTTTCTATGTGCCATTAGGACTTTTAGAGCCGTTAGGGAGCAGAGAGTTGGGCAAGTCTTCAAAACTCTGCTTAACAGCTCTACAAAATTCTTTCATTTGACCGACTGTCATGGTCGGTTCAGCCTGTCCTTTTTCCCAGCGTCGAATAGTCGATACTGCTACACCAATTTCTCTAGCTAGCTGTTCTTGAGATAGTTTAACGTTTAGTCTCAATCTCTTAAAAGGAGAGTTGGTTTCTTGACGTTGAGATTTTTTAGGTCGTGTCATAAGTAATACTAGATTGGTTAATTACAATAGAGCAGAATGTAGCATTTTTTTTACAGCCAAAATTATGTATATTGAGGTTTGATAAAATCAATATAACTAACAAAATTATTAAGCATAGTCAGATATTTGTTTTGACTACTATTAACTAGAAATTTATTTTCTAGCAACTTAATCTTGCATTGCTGTTTGAGTAAAATAGAAGTATTAATTGAATTTACACATCCAAATCGTAAATTTTCTTGTAAGACATAGCTGGGCTTTCAAAAGCAATAACTAGCAAAATATAAGAAATATACGCTCGATTTGTACGCTCAATTTTGTCCCATACTAACAAAAAATTTTAATAATACTATTGGCAAAAACACCGAAATTTAATAATATTTAAAAAATCTATTCTTACGTAGGTTTAATAGGTTTAGCACTTAAGTAATAATTATTCGCTCAAACAATTAACTATTAAATAATAAGTCATAGATCGGTAATTTTTCTGAAGCGAATCGGAAACATAGCTGGTATTAAAATTACAGTCCTTTACTCTGATAATAGATAATTATAAACACACAACAGTCGATATAAATATTTTTACTGAATAAACAAGTACATTCACTTTATTTAAACGGTTAAATTAGGGTTGAATCAAAACAAACAAAAATATTTTTACCTAATAAACAAGTACATTCACTTTATTTAAACGGTTAAATTAGGGTTGAATCAAAACAAACAAATTGCAAGTTAAATGCAGCTTTACCAGGAGAATTTTTTACTGCGTCACCATCAGGCGCACACCTAACTAAGTGGCGCAAGAGGAAACGCTGATATGGAAATTTATGAAGGATAAATTCACCATTCTTTGATAGCGGTGAATATATCGACTCCACATTCAAACTATTGATAATTAACAATACGAGCGAAATCTTGGGCATCTAAACTTGCTCCGCCAACCAAAGCTCCATCAATTTCAGGTTGACTCATAATTTCGTCCACGTTGCCTGGCTTGACTGAGCCACCATATTGAATCGAAACATCTTTATTAGTCAACTGTTGTCGGATTACACCAATAACTCGATTAGCTTCTTTAGATTCGCAGGTATCTCCTTTACCAATTGCCCAGATTGGTTCATAAGCAATTACTAGATTGTTTTG
>CAKZYI010000175.1 GCA_937884735.1 uncultured Pleurocapsa sp. | reverse complement strand
TTGTGCAACAAACCATACATACTATGGATGACTCTAAATTGCGATACATCCCTCGACCATAGAAATATTGCAATTCCACTGATAGTCAACGATCAATATTACATGATAAATGAAGTTATGGAGTCTATCACGGATACCGCTACGCATATGAATCGTAAAGGAAAAAAAGCCTCCCCTACTACAGCGAAAAAAATCAAAGCTAATCGCAGCAATTCTCCTTCAGATAAACATCGTAATTTATCCAAATCAAAAAACAAAGGTACAGCCGTTGCTAAAAAAAAGGGTCAGAGCAGCAATCGAAAACCTATCTTAAACACTCTTGCTAACAATAATTCTCGACTCAAAGGCAAAGTGAACCCAGCAGCCAAAAAAATACTGCGGGCAAATCTGGTGTTGCGATCAAAAGTCAACACAATACTCAAACCACAAAACCAAAATTCTCTTTATTATTTGCAGTATGTGCGATCGCAATTATTGTGGGAATCAGTACAATTTTAGGTACAACAGTTGCGATCGCCAGTTCTTTTCAAACACCTGTTAATCAGGAAAAAGCAGCTATAAAGTCCCAAAATATTGCTAATTCCCCCAATAAAAACAAACTACAGCAAATTCTGAATTTATCCTCTTTAGGTCAAGAGATAAATCCCCTCAAGATCGAATTAGAAGAGTTGGCACAAAAATATCCCCAACTCGAACCTGAAGTGTTTTTGGTAGATCTAGACACCAAAGGCTTTGTGAGCATTCGAGGCAAAAACAAAATAGCCTCTGCAAGCACTATCAAATTACCTATCTTAGTAGCGTTTTTTCAGGATTTGGATCGTCGAAAAATCCAGTTAGAAGAACGGCTTACCATGACGGAAAGCTTAATGGCTAGTGGTTCTGGTGATATGCAGCACAAACAACCAGGAACAAAATTTTCGGCTTTAGAAACGGCGGAAAAAATGATTATTATCAGCGATAATACGGCAACAAACATGCTGATCGAACGTCTAGGGGGAATTTCTGAATTAAATCAGCGGTTTATGGCAATGGGATTGACCAATACTCAGTTAAGTAATCCCCTGCCAGACTTAACAGGAACAAACACGACAACTCCTGAAGATTTAGGGAACCTTCTTATCTAAATTAACAATGGAGAATTAATTTCTTTGCGATCGCGCGATCGTTTGCTACATATTATGAGTAATGTAAAAAAAGACACCCTACTACCTCAAGGTTTAGAATCTGGTGCGCTAATAGCCCATAAAACAGGGGATATAAAATCAGTTTTGGCTGACGTAGGAATGGTTGATATGCCTAGCGGTAAACGTTATATTGCTTCGATGTTAGTCAAACGTCCCGACAATGCTCAAAATGCTCAAGAATTTATTCAAAAGGCATCGAAAATTGCTTATCAATATTTTAAGACTCCACAGAATCAGTCTTTTAAACTCGAAAAACCAGAATGATTTAGATATACAAAAAACAATAATATGTAGTTGTTTTGGTATATTTCCCCACAGCCGAAATAAATCTGTTATAATGCTAAATCGATAAGGTAAGGAGAGGTGGCTGAGCGGTTGAAAGCGGCTCCCTGCTAAGGAGTTATGGGGTGTAAACTTCATCGGGGGTTCGAATCCCCCCCTCTCCGTATTAATTAAGGCAAGCTTAAGAAAACTGGTTTTAAATCCTCTTTTGCGGATAATTTTTGGTATTTCGAGTACAATTCCAATCTATTAAACTCAGATTAAGATTGACTTAGAATTGTAGATATGAAATATTTCAATTTAGCTCGTCCTGCTGCTTCTAAAATCATGCTCGTCATGGCTTGTTTGAGCGGTAGCATCAAACTAGCTTCTTGCCAAGGAGGAGAACCTACCGGCACAGGCGACAGTCAGCCTGGAGCAGCCAGTGGCGATGGTCTAAAATTAGGCACTCTTGCCCCTACTACAGGGGATCTATCCTCTATTGGGCAAAACTGGCCCGCTGCGGTTCAATTGGCAGTAGATACGATTAATGCTTGCGGTGGGGTGAACGAAGCCCAAGTTAGTTTAACAGTAGAAGATAGTCAGACTGAGCCGACTGCGGGTAGTGCGGCGATGACTAAGCTGGCAGAAGTAGATCAAGTAGCAGGAGTCGTCGGAGCTTTTGCCAGTAGCGTATCTGGTGCTGCGGTAGACGTAGCTGTCCGTAACAAGGTAATGATGGTATCTCCTGGAAGCACTAGCCCTGTATTTACCGAAAGAGCGCAAAATGGCGAACTAAATGGCTACTGGGCGCGCACTGCTCCACCAGACACCTATCAATCTAAAGCTCTAGCAGCATTGGCACAAAAACAAGGCTTTAAAAATGTCTCTACTGTGGCAATTAATAATGATTATGGAGTTGGTTTTGAGCAGCAGTTTGTAGAAGCTTTTAAAAATACAGGGGGAAATATTGTCGGTAAGCCTACACGTCATGACCCCAAAGCAGCAACCCTAGATAGTGAAGCCAAGCAAGCATTTAGCAGCAAACCTGATGCAGTGGCAGCAGTACTATATGCCGAAACTGGTAGTGTGCTATTAAAATCTGCTTTTGAACAGGGATTAACTGATGGTGTAACTGTTCTTCTAACAGATGGAGTCTATTCCGATGATTTTGTTCGTCAAGTAGGCAAAACTGCTGATGGCAAATCGATTATTGCAGGAGCTTTGGGGACTGTACCAGGAGCAAATGGGGCAGCTTTAGAAGAGTTTACTGCTTTGTGGGATGAAAAAGTGAACAAGGAAATGACGGCATATGTCCCTCATAATTGGGATGCCGCAGTCTTGATGATGTTGGCAGCAGAAGCAAGTGACGCTAATACTGGAGAAGGTATTAAAAGCAAAATACTAGAAGTAGCAAATGCTCCTGGTACAGAAGTAACTGATGCTTGCGAGGCAATGGAATTAGTTCGCAATGGAGAAGATGTTAATTTTCAAGGAGCAAGCGGTAATGTAGATATTGACGAAAATGGAGATGTGGTTGGTAGTTATGATGTCTGGAAAGTATCTGAGGATGGAACTCTTAGCGTAATTGATACAGTAAATCCTATTGGTGACCAATAGTAAACCATTTGAGATTGACGATACTCAGAATAGTTAAAGATTTACGATCTTGCAAACTGCCCCTATATCGCACTAAGCTAAACAGATATAGGGGTCAAAGATGTACATATCATCGCCCTCTATATCGTTCAGTAAATCTGAATAATCTCAATCTATAGGTATTGCTGTTATTAGTAGTATCCAACGCGATAAGCTTTTAGGGCATGGCTGAGTCCTAAAAACTCATATATGCTTCTGCAACTGTAACGCGCATTCTAGAAAATTAACACCATAAATTATGATACTAAAACAAGTTATTGCCCAGGTCAAAAATTTGTTCCCCGCACCCGAAGTTCACGCTCATTGTGATGGCCCTTGTGGTGTATACGATCCAGCTTCTGCTCGTATTACTGCCGAAGCTGTCGTTTCTATGACCAAAAAAATTCAGGATCTTGAAGCTCCTGATGCGGGTGACAAAGCAGCTAATATTGCTTATCAAAACACTCTTTCTCGCTATATTGCTGTTAAAGAAGAACAGGCTCAAAAAACTAAAGAAGACTTATTGATTCTATGGACAGACTATTTCAAGCCTGTACATTTAGAGAAATATCCCGATCTTCATGATACTTTTTGGAAAGCTGCCAAACTTTGCTCTGCTTGTAAAGTTGAAGTTAGTACCCAACATGCCAATGAATTGATGGATGCAGTACAGAAAATTCATGATATATTCTGGGCAACTAAAGGACGTGATGTAAGCTTTGTTAAAGCTAGCTAGTTACCAGACAATTGGTACAAAGACCCGTGTTCGATCAATATAATTGAACAAGTAGTAAGCTTTGATTTATTAGCTTTTACTGATTATCCTATGGCTAGTTTATTTGTGTCTGCGTTTACTGGTTAATCAAAATATTGAATATTAAATATTTATTTAAATGAGTTGGCTAAAACTGACTCATCTTTTTTTTGCTTAAAATTAATAATTGTTAAAAAAAGTCACTAATCAACGTATTTATCTTTAGTAATTTAAACTTTGTTGATAACAGTTCATAACTTAGAGTTTTTTTCCCAATTGATTTTCAACAATGCCAAAATGGGTAAAGATTAAACTTTCATGATAATTCTCGTACTGAAGCTGTGCTAAACACTAATGTTATATTTTAGTGCTTTAGTTTTGCTGTGGAATTTCTTGGTATTAAAACTGGGGGATTTGAACGAAGTTAAACATGATTTTGGTGTGAGAGAGGAATATCTATAATGCTTAAGTTATGGGGAAAGCTAGATCCAATTGCCCCTCTTTTTGGTTTGTGTTGCTTGTTTTCACCTAGTGTAAAAGCAGAAACAAATAAAGATTTTTCAATGCCAGAATCTAGCTTGGCAAGCCCAGGAGTTGCTGATGCTGCGACTGTTAGAGAAACTGTAGAAAGTGCGATCGCAGAAATTTCTCCCATACATGATGGTGAAGATAGATTAAATAATGACATCAAGACCCAAAACGATCGCACAATTTTAGCAATCAATTTATCTGGTAACTCTGATATAAATAGGCAGAGCGACTCTACACCAAGAATTATAGATCGTCAAGAAGATTTGCTAGATTATTTTAATTTCGATTCTGATAATTCTAGAATGTTTTTTTCTCAGGTTGATAGAGTCGATCAACTAGAAGATGTTCAACCAACAGATTGGTCTTATGAAGCTTTGCGGGGTCTAATAGATCGTTATGGTTGCATTGATGGATTTCCCGATCGCACATTTCGGGGCAATAAAGCTATTTCTCGTGCCGAATTTGTGGTCGGTTTAAATACCTGTTTGAATGAAATCGAAACTATTTTGACTAATTCCGATCGCATGCCTCAAACCGATGTAGAAACTGTTTTGAGACTAATGCAAGAGTTTCAATCAGATTTGGCCATATTACAGGGAAGAACAGACGGTACTCAAGCAAGAATAGAGGATTTAGAAGCAATTCAATTCTCCACAACCACCAAGCTACAGGGAGAAGCTGTGATTGGGTTAGGAGATGTTTTATCTGGAGACAATGAAACCAGTACTATTTTGGGCAGTAGATTGAGATTAGATCTCAAAACTAGCTTTAGCGGCAACGATTTGTTGTTTACAAGATTATCTAATAACGATTTTCCTGGTTTCACCGAAGAAGTCGGTACTTTTCAAGGAAACTTGTCTTTTGCCGATACAGATACGGATGATTTTGAGTTGGAAGAATTGAGCTACAGTTTTGGCGTAGTAGATAATCTCGACCTAATTTTGGGCGCGACAGGGGTTGATGCCGATGATATTGCCAACACAATCAACGTTTTAGATGGAGACGGTGGATCGGGATCTATTTCGGCTTTTGGCACTCGCAATCCTATTTACAATCCCCCTGGAGATGCAGGTGTAGGGGTAGTGCATCGCCCCATAGAACAAATTGAAATTAGTGCTGGTTACTTGGCTTCTCCTGCCAATGAATCTAATCCTGGTAGCGGTTTATTCAACGGCGACTATAGTGCTTTAGGGCAAATTAAGATCGCGCCTTTTGATAGTCTTAGTTTGGCTGCGACCTATGTTCATAGCTACAATCAAAGCGATACACAAACAGGGACAAACAACGCTAATATCCAGTCAAAAACTACTGAAGTATTTGGCGTAGAAATACCAACTATTAGTAACTCCTATGGCTTAGAGGGATCATGGGCAATTAGCGATCGCATTGTTATTGGTGGTTGGGGCGGTTTGAGCAAGGTAAGTAATCTTTCTACTCTTAATCAGCAAGTAGATCGGGGTACTCAAGATATTTGGAATTGGACAGCAACTTTGGCTTTTCCAGATTTGGGGAAAGAAGGTAGTATGGCAGGGATTGTCGTTGGGAGTGAGCCTACTGTAACCAACTCTAGCATTAATAATCTTGAAACAGATCGCGATCGCTCTCTCCATCTTGAGGCTTTTTATCAATATCAAGTCAGCGATAATATTGCTATTACTCCTGGGGTAATTTGGATCACTGAACCTGACAGTAATATTGAAGATTCTAGTGATTTAGTTATTGGTACAGGCAGAACTACTTTTAGTTTTTAATTGCCACACAAATAGCCACACAGCGGTTTATAGTTTATAGTTAATTTATTTTGAATTCAGGGCAAGGATAAACTTTGATAATGCGAAAAATCTGACGAGTATAATGAATTGCTAGAACGATTTAAAACATCATTAATAGAGAAGTTTATTTTGGTTTTAATTGAATTGTATGAAGAGCGATCTAAATAATGGCAATCGCATTATAACAATTGCCAAAACATTATCAACCAACTACGGCAACTCCATCAACAATCAAAGAAGGAGTAAAACAAGAACCATTCCAAGCAGAATCATTACCCAAAGCAATTACCTGTTTTAAGACTTGATAAACATTACCTGCGATCGCAGTATCCTTGACTCGACCAGTAATTTTACCATTTTCCACTCGATAGCCTAGGTCTACATTAACCGAAAAATCGCCGCTAATATCTGCACCACCACCCAATATTTGATCGACGATAATTCCCTTGTCTAATTGAGCAATTAACTCAGAAAAATTTATTTCCCCAGAGCCAACGATTAGGTTCACCAAAGAAGGATTGGGATAAGTATCCAAACCAGGGCGAAAACCGTTTCCTGTAGGAGGAATATCTAATTCTCTAGCAATAGTGCGATCGCAATAAAATTGATTTAAAACCCCTGCATCAATTAAGCTCAATTCTTGGGTTATCATACCCTCATCATCAAAAGGACAATTATAGGGTTGTTTATTGGGTTGCTGAGATAGACTTACCTTTTCTGAGATCACAAGCTGTTGTTGCTGATTACTCCAGGGGGAAGACTTTTCTTTAATCCGCTTGCCGTTGAGGGCAGAAGATACGGTACTCCATAATAAAGTGGCAGCATTGGCAGTAAACAATATAGGAACGTTACCTTGAGGGGGAGCAACATTACGCTTTGCCCAGTCTAAACGTTGGATAATTTGTTCAATAACCAAGTCGATGTTGAGCTTGTCTTTACTGTATTGACCATCATAAATGCCTAAAAAATCTTCTCCTCGTACCAATTCCACACCCAGATAGTAGCTCAAGGTAGATTCGCGATACTGGCAACATAAACCCTGAGAATTGATCAAGGTAGTAGCTTCTTGTTCTGATTCCAATTCAGCAGAACAAATTAATTCAGGACATTCTGCTCGCAATTGATTGATTCCATCCTCTCCTATTTTTACTAATTCGCCTACAGAAGCCGTTGCACCTCCCAGGTCGTGAATTGCTTTTCTTGGTGGTGCTAGTTCAATTGTTTCAGGATTGTTGAGTTTAGCAAGGGCAGTCGCTTTTTCTACTAGCAATTCAGGATTGATTTTGCCATAGGCTACTGCTAAACCAGGACGATCGTTTTGCCACAATCTTAATGCTGTGCCGACAGACTGAGAGCTTTCTAGCTGCTTGAGACGATTTCCTTCAAAGAATACGGGTTTAGACTCAGATGTTACCTGATAAACTTCTGCGTGACTTGCTCCATGATGGGATGCTAACTCTAAAAGAGACTCTAATTCTTGGTTCATTATCTTACGATTAAAAAGGTTGATATTTTAGATGCTAACTCCAAATAAAGCGATCGCTCTATGTATAGTTTTTTCAGAATACGAAGTAATCTAAGTAATCTAAGTACCTAAATACTATAGTTGCTAAAATCAGTTATTGCTCTTCTCTGGAATATTAAATGTTGTCAAACTCCAAACAACAAATTGATAAATCTACTGCTGCTGAATTAAAAAAACAAGAACAGACTCAATGGCTAGAATCTCAACTACATCTATTGCGCAACAGTTTGAGGCGGGGACAGCAGGGTTTGGCACATTGGAGTGGGGGAGAAATGGCAGTTTCCGCTGTACCAGGGGCAGGAAAGTCTCATAGTCTCTCTGTAGCAGCCGCGATCGCAATCGCCCGCAATCAGTTACACAGCCGTCGTCAATTGATTGTTGTTACCTATACTCGTTCGGCAGCAGCTAATATTAAGACCAAGATTCGCGATCGCCTTAAGGATCTTAAGCTGCCCCCAGGGGGGTTTATCGTCTATACCTTACATGGTTTGGCTCTCAACATTGCCAATTCCCGCCAAGAATTATCTGGATTGAATTTGGACAAGGTAACTATAGTCGTCCCCAATACGGGTCATCGTATTATTCGCGGTGCTGTAGAAAGATGGATTGCCCAACATCCCTTAGAATATCAGACCCTATTAGAAGGAGTGCAGTTTGATGGGGAAGAAACCGAAAGGCTGCGCCGTCAATCAGTATTGCGAACGGAAGTATTACCCAACTTGACTAATACGGTGGTGCGGGAAGCTAAGAGTTCGGGATTGCTACCAGAAGAATTAGAACAATTAAGCGAAAATGCCAGAGATGAATATGGCATTTTGAATATTGCGGCGGGACTATATAAAGAGTATCAGCAGTTAATGCGATCGCAAGATTTAATTGACTATGACGATATGATTTTGGCAGCTTTAAAAGTTTTAGAATATCCACCGATGCGATTGCTTTGGCAAAACCAAGTATATGGAGTATTTGAAGACGAAGCCCAAGATTCTAGTCCTTTGCAAGAGAAATTAATTTCTATCTTGGCTGGGAACAGTGACGGCAACTCTGCACCTAATTTAGTCAGGGTAGGAGATCCCAATCAAGCGATCAACTCTACCTTTACCCCCGCAGATCCAATTTACTTTAAATGGTTTTGTCAGACTTGCAAGGATAAAAATAGTTTGGCAACCATGAACCAAGCAGGGCGCAGTAGCGAGATAATCATTGATGCTGCCAATTTTGTGGTGCATTGGGTTAATCAAAAGTGGTCAAACAACAATGCAGAGAATAATCCCGAACAGTTACCCTTTCGCGAACAAAGAATAATTACCGTCGATCCAGACGATCCTCAACCAGATGCCAATCCTCAGCCAGCAGGGAGTGGTGTAGTAGTCACCAATCCAGACGATGTATATCAGACAGTCAAATTAATTGCCGAACAGGCGATCGCTTTATTTAAAGAACATCCCGATCGCAATGCCGCAATTTTAATCAGAGAAAATCGTCAAGGAAGATTCTTAGCAGAAGAATTAGCTTACCTTGAAAAAGAAAACGGGATCAAAGTCTGCGAAATTAGCGAAAGCGAACGATATTCTCAAATTCCCATCGAAATTCTTAAATTACTTCAATTTATTGACCGCCCCCATTCCCCCGACAACCTCAAGGCTGCCCTAGAAGTATTACAGCAAAGAAGCCTCATTCCCACCCAAGACTTAAACGCCCTAGCCACATCTCCCGAACAGTTTTTATATCCTAGTCCCCTCACTCCTCCCCATAAAGCTAGGGTAGAAGAAGCCCGTCGCTACTGCTGCAATTTGCTTAGTGCGCGGATGGAATTACCCCAATATCAACTGATTCCTTTTTTGGGCATGACTTTGAGATATACGGGATCGGAATTGGCTACTGTCCAAAAACTATCAGAAAGAGTAAATCAGCAAATAATCGGACAAAGTTCAATCAAAGCTAGTATTAACGCTCTAGAAGAGATTGTTACCGCCGAAAACTTTGAAGGCGTGGAAGAAGATAATGGCGATCGCTATACTCGTCCTGGGCAAATAACCATCATCACCATGCATAAAGCCAAAGGGCTTGATTGGGACTATGTATTTATTCCTTTTATTCACAGCGACATTTTGCCAGGACAACCTTGGATACCCAAAGCAGGACAATTCTTGGGAAACTTTACCCTATCAGAAGTTGCTCGCGCCCAAATCAGAGCGATCGTTCACCATCAATATTTATTAGGGAATTCCCCTCTTACTATTCCCCTCCCAAAAGCAGCCTGGGACGAAGCAGTTAAGCTCAAACAAGCGGAAGAGTACCGTTTACTATATGTAGCAATGACCAGAGCAAAACGTCTTCTGTGGATGTCTGCCGCTCAATTAGGGCCTTTTCGCTGGAGTGTATTTCGTCCAGACAACACCAATAGCCTACAGCAGAAAAAACCCTGTCCTGTATTACCTGCACTAATTAAATATTTGAGGGATGCTTATCAGTAAACAGTAAACAGTCATTAGTCATTAGTCATTAGTCATTAGTCACTAGTAATCAGTCATTAGTCATTAGTCATTAGTCATTAGTCACTAGTAATCAGTCACTAGTAATCAGTCACTAGTAATCAGTCACTGGTAATCAGTAGTTAATCTGGCTATCTGCCGACATTTATACACCCCAACAATAAACATTCCTTCTGCATAAATTTTTGCTGCGTCTTCTAATGCTCCCAACCACTGTTTAAAAAATTGTTCTTGAATCGGATTGCTAGTTAACAAAGATGCAATGTAACTATTGTGGCTGGCTATATCAAGGATTACCATTATTCCTGTAAAGATAAAACCAGCCACAAAAAAAGTAAAAGATCGTTTAAATAGTTGAATTGTTTTCCACTGAGAAAAAATATAGATTATGAACAAAAGTATATACATTCCCACAATAAGATCGTCCAAAAGATCTGTGAGGTTGGTTTGAGTAATATTAAAAATATCATGAAGCAAAAAATCAATCTCCTCATGAATTTCCAAGGCTTCATCTAAAACCAAAAACAACAATCCCAAGCTAATAACTAACCAAAAAATCTTATTTTTATTTACTTGATGATTCTGAGATTTTCTGGCTATGTTGAATATCTTTCCAGCGATCGCCGTAGCAATCAATAGCTGCAAACAAGATACATAGGTCAAAAAGCCTTCTTCTCTAAAATGGAGGTCGACAGGCTCGCCCAAAGCGATCGCGCCAGAGATAGCAAACGCTACTAGTAAACTATCAATAAAAAGTATTTTGTACAGCACTTGTTTAATAGGACTGTACTCAGAAAAGATTAGCCAGTGGCTTTTCATTTTATTGAAATTAACGACAATTAAGTCTCAGATTAACAAATAACACGTTAACAACTAATCACTACATTGATAATCGATCGCCAATCATTGATAATTGATATTTGGTAATTGATCTTTGATAAAGTAGTGAGCCAAGCAAAAAGAGAGTTGAATCATAAAAGAAAGGATTCTCATGATTATCATTGGCGATTTTGGGCAAATGTACCGATTTATCCCTACAGTAAACGACGTACTATTCGTCAAGAGGTCTTGAAAGACAATATTTGGACTTTCGATCAGCTTCAAGGCATTTTTTATGTAGTTGTGCCAATTCGCATGACCATTATCAAGCTAGAGGCTGGAGGATTGCTAGTTTATGCTCCTGTTGCTACTACCCCACAGTGTATTCGTCTGGTACAAGAATTGGTCGATCGCCATGGAGATGTCAAATATATTATTTTGCCAACTATTTCGGGTTTAGAGCATAAAAATTGTGTTGGCCCTTTTGCTCGTCACTTTCC
>CAKZYI010000174.1 GCA_937884735.1 uncultured Pleurocapsa sp. | reverse complement strand
CTTCTACTGAATTTTGCCTTACTATATCTCATGATAACCGCAAATGAGAAGTAACAGCATAGCCAACAGCAAAAGAAGTTATTCCCACTTCTTCATTACCACCTGGGTTGATAAAGCTTTGAGACACAGAAATATCACCACTACCAGTACGAGATAGAGACAACATTAGCCTCATCCCCAAATGAACCCCATCGGTATAGAAATCATTGCTTTGGACGTAGCGATAACCAACTAGAGGAGCGAAGTTAACATAGCTACCCAAAGGTAATAAGAAATATTGTACGTCGGCACCAATGGCATTGCGATCGCCATTAAATGCTGTTTGATAGTCGGCACTGACGGTTAAGCCAGTACGTTTGATAAAAATATCTTCAATACCCAAATTGAGTCCTGAAGCATCATCATTAGAAGGAAAAGTAATAAAGCCCAGGCGAAGACGAGTTGCAAAAGCAGGATCGTATTTTATATCCTGCAATACATTGGGAATTTCCTTTAACCATTCTTGTAATACAGGGCTGTCTTCAAGGACTTCTGGAGAAATATCAATTTTATTTTCTGGGATATCGGTTGCATTTTGAGCATTAGCCCCATAAGTCGAACATCCTTGGAATAAACAATTACAGATTAAAAATAAAGCAAATAATTTCATTAACTAAAAATAGTAGATCGGGTTGAGTCGACGAACAGCTTAAAGCTTAATTCCTAAAGCCTGATTGATTTCTAACCAAGCATACTCCCTAATCTTTTTCCAAGGTATATTATGTTGACGTGCCAAAGCTGCACAGTCTTCATATTCTGGCTGGACATTAATAATTTCTTGATGTTCTCCTTCTCCCCAACTAGCAATTTTGACCTTAACAGTGCCGTATTTAGTTTCAACAGATCTAATTTCTCGATTGAGGATGCTTCTGTGTTGATTGCGTTCTCTAATACCTAAAGTAGTAGTTTCCAGAAAAATAATTTTTTTGCAAACATCAGCTATTTCAGGGTGACAAATAACTGTTAACAAAATACCCGACCGCGATTTTTTCATACCGATGTTTTGGGTAAAAACATCCAACGCCCCAGCAGCAATTAATTGTTCTAAAGTGTAGGCGACCACTTGAGGATTGAGGTCGTCGATTTGAGTTTCTAAAACCGTGACTGTCTCTTGTGTTGTCTGAGATTGTGATTGTGACTGTATCTCTTGATTGCCAATCCACAACCGTAAAATATTAGGAATTTGAAAATCTTTTGAACCAGCACCCAAACCCATTTTAGTCAGCTTCATGGCTGGAGGCTCGCCAAAATCTTTGGCTAAAGTTACGGCGATCGCCGCACCAGTTGGTGTCACCAATTCTTTTTTGATACCATTACTATATATTGGAACTCCCCTTGTTTGCCAAAGCTTTACTACCGCAGGAACAGGTACAGTAAGCACCCCATGAGCCGCCTTGACCGTCCCCCCACCAGTGGGCATGGCAGAACAGTACAATTCTTCAATATCTAGCCAATCTAAACCAATACAAGTCCCAACAATATCGACAATCGCATCAGTCGCCCCAACCTCGTGGAAATGAACTTGTGCGGGGGCAATACCATGAACTTCGCCTTCAGCGATCGCCAATTTATTAAATACTGCCAAACTCCACTGCTTTGCCCTATGGGGCAAATTTGCATTACTAATTAAAGTTTCAATCTCTGGTAAATGTCTGGCAGAATGATGATGATGATGGTCATCATGGGTATGCTTATGTTCTACTTTTAAATCGACATGAACCTTAGTCGCTGATTGTCCGTTGCGAATAACTTTTTCTGTCCTTAGCTCATATTCCGACTCAATACCCAAACTTTTGAGGCGATCTACCAAGTATTGCCAGGGTAAACCACAATCAATCAATGCACCCAAACACATATCCCCAGCAATTCCTGTAGGACATTCTAAGTAACCTACCTTACCCATAAAACACCATTAAAACTACTTGCTTCATCCCCAATTGATTTTAGCTGCTGGTAGATTGGTAAAGAAAATTATTTTAATAGATAGTCAATTATTATGGCGATTTTACATGAACTACATCCCAATAATCCTCAACAAAGAACAATCGAACAGATTGCTACTGCCCTAAAAAAAGGTGCGGTAATGCTTTACCCTACCGATACAGTTTACGCGATCGGCTGCGATCTCAGCGTTAAGTCTGCGGTAGAAAAAGTTAGAAGAATTAAACAAATGTCTAACGATAAACCCCTAACTTTTTTATGTGCTTCCTTATCCAACATTTCCGAATATGCCACGGTAAGCGATCGCGCATATCGCATCATGAAACACTTAATTCCTGGACCATATACCTTTTTACTTCCTGCCAGTAAACAAGTACCCAAGCTAGTAATGAGTCCTAAGCGCAAGACCACAGGCATCAGAGTTCCTGATAATGTCTTATGCCAAGAATTGTTAAAAACTTTGGGTAATCCCGTGGTTTCAACTTCTGCCCATATGCCCGATGAAGATGGTGAATATCCTACTATGAATGTAGAAAAGGCTTATTTGTTTGATGCTTTAGAAAACCAGGTAGATATTATTATTGACAACAGTATCGACCCAGGGTTCAAAGTATCCACCATCCTCGATTTTACTACCAATGAACCAGAGGTGGTTCGTCAGGGTTTGGGTTGGCAAGAAGTAGAAAATTGGCTAGATTTTGTCCATTGATTTGCAGACTGAGTAAAAGACAAAGTGAAAAGGATCGATCGACTCGCTGACAATCTTTACTTTCCTAGCTTTACTCTTAGGGTAAGTTGGTGTGTGATACATCATTTAATTAAGCCAACTTGCTCATTATATCTTTGAGAGATGTATGAACTATTTCAATAGAGTCAGTGGTTATACCTGGATAAATTGGCAAAGATAATATTTGCTGGGCAAGGGTTTCAGCAACAGGAAAACTACCAACACCATATTCAAGAGAGCTAAATCCAGGCTCTAAATAAAATGGTTTGGGATAGTGAATACCAGTTTGTACGCCTATTTCTGCCAATTTTTGTTTAATTAAGTTTCTTTGTTGACAACGTATAACGTATAAATGGAACACATTTTCTTCAGAAGTAAGAAGATCGGGGGTTATTAAAGATTCAATTGATTTTAATTTTGAATTGTAAATCTTCGCTGCTTGGTGACGCATTTGATTCCATTCTGATAATTTCTTTAATTTGATTCTTAAAAAAGCAGCTTGAAGAGAATCTAGTCGAGAGTTTATGCCAAAACTTGGATGAGAATATTTTTGTTCAGAGCCATAATTGCGGAGACATCTTAGTTTTTTATTTAAAGATTCATCATTGGTAACAATTATGCCTCCATCTCCCAATGCGCCCAAATTTTTAGCTGGATAAAGACTAAAAACTCCAATATCTCCCATAGATCCAGCTTTACGCTCGTTCCAAGATGCCCCATGAGCCTGAGAAGCATCCTCAACTATAGCTAGGTTGTGTGCTTGGGCAAACTCCTCGATTTTGTCCATGTCACAACATCTGCCATATAAATGCACGGGACAAATCGCCCTAGTCCTTTTTGTAAGCGCACTTTCAAGTTTAGCGGTATCTATTAAAAAAGTATCAGGATCTACGTCTACTAAAATTGGTTTTGCTCCTGCAAGCATAATACCAATTGCTGTTGCTACAAAAGTATGAGCGGGGATAATAACTTCATCGCCAGAACCTATATTGAGTGCGCGGAAGGCTAAATGGAGTGCATCAGTTCCAGAAGCTACGCCAATTCCATAGCTAGCACCACATAAAGTGGCAAATTCCTGCTCAAAAAGAGTTACTTCATCTCCTAAAATAATAGAGTTTTGTTCCCCGATGGAATGGAAAGCTGCTGTAAATTCTTCTTTGAGCTGATTCCATTGGATAGAAAGATCCATAAAAGGAACTTTAGTGGTTGGCTGGTTCATAACTTTATTGATGCTCCATTTTGTGAGTAAGACTTAACCAATGCTTCAAGTTGACTCACAATCCGCAGACCATTTTTTCCATCCGATTGAGGATTTTGTCTAGAAAAAATACAGTTGATGAAATCACGACATTCTTCTGTCAAGGGTTCTGTTTTATTTATTGGAACTGAATAGGTATCACCAACATGAAACTCAATAGGAGATTTAGCACCCTTTATGGAGTTGAGATTATCTTTGCTGCTCATCAATTTAACCCTTTTATCATAAATAGTTAAAGGGTTATCTTGTTTCATATCGTCAAAGACGAGCATCTTTTGATCTCCAATAACAGTAACTTGACGAATTTTGACAGGATCGAGCCAGCTTACGAAAAAAGTAGCGGTTTGGGTAGGGCTATATTCTAAGGTTCCAATAGCAATATCTTGTTGTTGCAAGCCCAAGGGTGAAAAGGCATGACAGGAAACTTTAATGGGATTTTTATTAAATATACAGTCAAAGATAGATAAGTCGTGAGCAGCTAAATCCCAAAGAGCGTTAACGTCAGATCTAATTGGTCCAAGATTAGACCTAATCGACTTTATGTGCAATACATCTCCAATTTTTCCTTGGTGAATCAATTGCTTCATTTGTCGAACAGCTTGATTATAAAGAAAAATATGCCCAGTCATTAAGACTCTTTTGTTCTTGTTGGCTAAATCAACCAAATGTCTGGCAGATTTACTGCTATCGGATAGAGGCTTTTCCACAAATAAATGTTTATTTGCTTCTAGACATTTTAAACCAAGAGCATAATGAGTTTCAGTCGGTGTTGCAATGACAAAAGCATCAATAGAATTATCTTTAAGACACTCATCTAGACAAGAAAATATGAGTAATTTAGGATTTTTCTGAGATATAAATTTACGCCTTTCTAGATTAATCTCAACCCCAACAACTTGTAGAATGCGATCGTCACTTTGGAATGCTCTGACTAGATTTGAACCCCAGTGACCCAATCCTACAATAGCAACCTTAATTTTTTGTTGTTTGGGCATCAGATTTAATTGATATAAATATAAGTTTCATATGTTAATAAAAAATATCGAAGAATAACTTCAAAATGGAATTAAATTAAACAGTTTTTAAACATGTTTTAATCATAAAGAGCAAACATAAAACGTTTTAAGCTAGCTTTTAGCTTTTTTCTAAAAACTGACTTTCTTGCCATTTTAGTCCAATTATTGCTGCGATAGAGAGCATATATCCAGGCTCCTCCATTTGAGAAAAAATAAAACCAAAGACAACTACTGTCAACAGTAAAAATTTGGAAATATCTTCTAGGCATAAATAATGCCAAACCAACCAACCAAGATACAAGTAGCTGGCCAAACCTAAAAGACCTAAATCACCCCAAATACCAGCCCAACCAAATAAGGGTGAAAATAGACTAGAGCGACTACCAATATAATATTTACCTACTTGAGCCCAAACTTCTATACTGGCTTGGTGAGTTGTTGAACCCAGTGGCTCTAGCAAAGACTTATATTGATGCAACATCCATCCTCCCAATCGCCCAACGGTGTGACCTGGCCCCAATCCCAAAAACCAATGAAGAATTGATTCATAATGAGAGGTAACAACTCTAAAGGCGGCAGTTTTCAATCGAGTAGCATCGCCATCGCTGCCATACAGTTCTGGGGCTGACCAGGTATTATATGCTCTAAAAGCTTCCAGGTTCTGGGTACACCACCAAAAAGCGTAGCCTAATGTAGATCCTGCTAAAAAATAGGTAATAAATGTTTTTAGGTTGTTAAATTTGAGAAAAAATAAAATGACACCTGCAACCATAAATGCCAAAATGACCTGCTTGGCATCAGCAACAATTACTAGCCATGTTGCTGCCAAAGCTACAGTAATTCTGAGCCACAATGGTTTATCTTGTGCTGATGTTAGATAATAAAGTCCGAAAGTCAAGGAGACAGAGGCACCAACGACATGACCTGCTCCAGACAGAAAAAAGACTCCCTGAATGCGGTCAGAAGGCTCAAGATACAAAGTATTCCAAGTATCAACTCTGAAAATATATTTTTGAGCGTAGGCGATAAAAAGATGAGAAAACAAAAAGTAAGTTAGCCAGCGGCGAAATTTAATAAAATTCTCTTTTGGCAAAGATAGTGCCAACATAGTCAGTATTAGTAAAAAAGGTTCTGCTAATAGAACAAAATCTAAAAGGGCATTGATTGCACCTGCTTTGTTTAACAAAGCACTGAGAACAATTACGGTAAAAAAGAGGAATAAACCTGTAATCAAATTCCGAATTGCTTCAATTGCTTTAGGATTTTTGGTCTTACTCTTGATTAGGGTAAAAACACAGGTGAAGAAAATCGCAAAAAAGTGAAAAAAATTGATTAAGCTAGGTGCTCCCAGGTAGTCTAAAATTCTCGAATAGAAAGCTGTGGTAAAGGCGAGTAAAATCAAGCCAGAAGTAGAAATAAAGGTTTCACTTCGATATTGTTTTTTAATTAAGTCCATTTTTGAGTGTGCATAGGAATTGATGTCAATTTTTTAAGACACAAATGAGGTGTATATTTGATTGGCTTCTGAACACATTTTGTTTAAACTATTGCTATTAAATTGGCTTCGTAACTTTTCTTTTTGGTGTTGACGATCGCTTGAAGGACGAGCTACGGTTTGAGCTGATATTTTACCTTCCCCCGCACCTCGATAAAAGTCATCTATTACAGCAAAGCATTTGGCTACGTTCTCATCGGTATGGATGAATTCTTGGAAGTCTGCATCGTATTTTTGATTTACTTCTTGAATAATTGCTCCAAAGTTGTTGATTACTCGATCGAAATCGGCAATTACAAAATAATCTTTATAGGGAAGTACGGCTTGGTAAAAACTGATATATCCTTTTAAAGCCTGTTCTATCGTTAGATGAGAGCGATGAATTACCCAAGATAGAACTGCATCCTCTGGCGGGCGGATCAAAGCGATCGCAGGATTACACATTTTTGCCGCACATATTAGTTGATTTGGTGCGTGCAAACGATAAGCAATTTTGACGGGCTTTGTCTGAGCTATTCTAAAAGCACTCGAAGCAAAGGTATTGCCCGACCGCGGATAGCCTTCAATTACGATATCGGTATCTTTTTCAATTGCGCCCCTTTTGATGTTTTCTCCTGTAGCTGTTCCCGTGGCTGCTTGGGGATGGAGATATTTTTGTTGCCATCTTTTTAACCATAGATAGGGAATGGGATAGCGGGTAAAAACAGTGCGTAAGTCATAGTGAAATCTAAGTATTTGGGGAGATGTATTCATGATTTTTGGTTAATTGTTGATGAGTTCGTTAGAACTGGTTGAGGTAATATTTTGAGAAGACTGTTTTAACCGGTCGGCTAAACGCAGGGCGATCGCTATAATTGTCAACGTAGGATTGACATAGCTTGATGTCGGAAACACCGAGCTACTGGCAACATAGAGATTATTGATACCATGTACCTTGCATTCTCGGTCTACTACGCCTTCTGTTGGACTGTTTGACATTCTAGTAGTGCCAATATGATGACTCCCAACACCTAAGTTTTGTTTAATCAAGTCAGACATTTGTTCTGGAAAAAATTCTAATTTGCCAACTCCTGTTTCTGCTAAATTTTGAGCGATTAGGTGATAAGAATCGATAACATTTTGAATATCCCTATCTGTATAACGCCAGTCAACTTTGAGACGATTTAAACCAAAACAATCCCTTTCTTCGCCCAACATGACCCGACTATTGTAATTAGGAGACTGTTCGGCATCGAAGTGTAAGGTATAGGTGTTGGACTTTCTCCCTAACACCACAGAAGGAATTTGACGTTTGCTTAACAGACGTTGGAAAATCCACTTGTAGGCAAAACCACTCAGGGTGTTGAAACCCCCCAAAATGTTTTGTAAATGACTACCAAAAGTATCTTTGAGCCTGCTGGTATCTAAATCTTTACTGTAGTAAATACGGGAAGTCTGCCTTAAAAGTAATAGGCTTTTTGCCAGATACATGGCAGATAAAATGCTGTTACCGTGATTTGGATCGGACATTTCAGGGTAGTGCAGAATTGCCCGCAAATTCATTAACCGATGCTGCTGTTGTATTACGGGGGATAAATAGATCGCTCGTCGAGCATATACACCGTCTTTCGTAGTCTCATAATCCCAAATTACTCTCCCTCGGTTAAAAGTAACTTTACCTACATCACCACTAATATGACCCATGTAAAATCTTCCTAATAGGTCATGTTGATTGCCAATGCCTTTTTTGTGAGTATCATTAGATAGCCACAACAGGCGCGTTACCTCTAAACATCCTGCTGCCAAAATATAAACAGAAGCGCGAACTGTAAAGTTATTTTGCTTTAAAGAAGCACATTGAAGAGAATTTATGGTTGTTCCTTCCCTGTTAGTAATTAACTTGAGACAGTTGGCATGTAAATAAGTTTGGATTTGACGGGATTGATTTAAAAATTTCTGGTACTTGGTTTTAAAATTGGTTGGCGGACTAAATAACCAGAGCTTATCAGTCAAAATTGCCTCTGAATCTAAACCAGGAATCATCGCTGGAGCATCTTCACCCAAAGCCGACTGGACATCATAGGCATATGGCCCCAATTCACAGTACTTATGAGCCTCTTTATAATAGGGTTCTAAGTCCTGTTTGCTGATAGCCCAACCGCTATGGGGAACATAGGAGCGCGATTCAAAATCCAGGTCATCAAAAGGGGCGCAGCGTCCCCCCCAAACATTAGTTGTACCACCAAGTTGTCTTTGTCTTTGTCCTTCTAAACTACCGTGGTTGGGATCGAGAATTTCTCCTCTGTAAAGATCTTGAGTCTCCCTTTCCAAATTCATCCCACCACTTTCCACGAGGATGATATTATCAAAGCGATCGCTTAATTCTTTAGCCAGAGTGATTCCAGCCGCACCACCACCAACAATACAAATATCACCACTAATAATAGTTCCACTAGCTAGTTTGCGAGCATCTATAATCATGTTCTTAAATTATTTTGGAGGGATTAGCTGATTGAGTGATCGCTTGTAACTCATTCTGGGAAAGCAAACTAGCATCTAATACTTCTAAATTATTTTTAAGATGCTGACAACTACTAGCACCAGGAATAACTACTGATACTCCCGTCTGCTGTAATACAAATTGTAGCGCGACATGGGTAATACTATGATATTTTGAGTGTAAGCTCGAAAAAACATTATTCTCAGCAGCAAACAACTTACCAGAAGCGAAAGGTTGGCGAGCCACTACTGCCACCCCCTGCTGTTGAGCTAAAGGCAAAACTTTGGCGATCGCTTCTGACTGTAACCAATTTATCTCTAGCTGAATACTGGCTAATCCTGGCTGCTGCAAGCAAATCAAAGCATCTTCTACCGTATCGCAAGAAACGCCATAATAGCGTATTTTACCTTGTTTTTTAAGTGATTCTAAAGTCTGCCAAACTTCAGAACTCTGTAAGATTTCTGATGACGGACTGTGAAGTTGAAATAAATCTAGATAATCGGTTTGCAAACGTTTGAGACTTCCTTCGACAGCCGTAGTTAGATAGTTGCGTTCAAAGTTTTGGCGCAAAACAGAAGCTTTAGCATCTCCCAAAGAATCGGAATTAGATGAAGATTTTAAAGCCCGCAGCGATCGCACTAAAGGCTTTAGCACTGGTTTAAATTTAGCTGCAATACTGCCCAAAGGGGAAAGAGTATAGCCTGCTTTGCTAGCAAAAATCACCTTATCTCTTTGATGTTTAAAAGTTTTGCCCAATAAAGTCTCACTTTGTCCCTGTCCGTAACTATCCGCCGTATCGTAAAAATTAATCCCCGAATCGATTGCCAAATTAAGCATTTTTACCGCTTCTTGTTTGTTTCCGACGCTCAAGTTCCCCCCTAAACGAGAACAGCCCAAACCCATTACCGATACTTCTAAATCGGTGTTGCCAAATTGTTTGTATTTCATATTTTCTAAAATTTATCTTAAACTTGCGATCGATAGATTTAGCTTTTAGCTTTGATTAACAAATTAATTTTTTATTCTTGCCGCTTTTGCTCGACCTCTTGTAAAGCTGCTTTGGGATCTTTGCGGTGACGACGATACCAAGTTGCACCGCCAACTAACATTCCTGTTAAAGCAAAAGCCAACATAAGGGGAAAAATATCGCCCTGGGATAGGGACTGCAATCCCGCTCCCATCATCACAAAGGGTAGAATACCAGGGACAGTACCGCAGACTGTACCAATGAGATAGTCTCGATAACGAATGGAAGTTAACCCAGCGGAAAAATTAACTAAACCGTAGGGAATAATTGGCAACAGACGTATGGCGAACATATAAAATATTCACCCCAAGCGTATTTCAGCATCCAAGGCTTCCCAACGTCCTGCTAATTTCTTTGCCATTAATACTCGACCTATACTGCGAGTAAAGGAAAAAGCAACTAGTGCAGCTATGATGGCTGCCAACGTCGTCCAGATAGTTCCCCACCAAATACCAAATATTGCACCTCCGCTAAGGTTGAGGGGAGTTGAAGGCAAAATTAAAAGCGTTCCCACAACATAAAGCAATATATAAACGATGGGGGCTAATATACCCATCTGCTGCAACCAATCCTGTAGAAGTTTTTGGTCGATGCCACCAAGAAAATAAACACCCAATCCTGTGGCAATAATACAGATGATGGTAATCAAAAAAAGACTGTTTTTTAGCATTGTGTAAGAGAATTTCCGTTCAAAGCTTATAGTTTATGGCTTACAGCTTTGCTCTGTGGCGTATTTTTTGACTCGAAGCCATAAGATTCTCGCACAAAGTAAAGTGGTCTTCCTTTTACTTCTTCGTAGACTCGACTGAGATATTCCCCCACAACCCCTAGAGTTATTAGCTGCAAACCGCCAAGAAAAAGTATCGCTACCATCAAAGAGGCATACCCAGGAACATCAATACCGATAACAATAGTGCGAATTACAAGAAACGAGGCATATAAAAGCGATAGGCAAGAAACACACAAACCAATATAGCTCCAAATTTTTAGCGGCAAAGAACTAAAAGAGGTGATGCCATCGATCGCAAAATTCCACAGTTTCCAGTAGTTCCAGGTGGTATTTCCTTGGTAGCGAGGTTGGCGATCGAATAAGATAGAAGTCTGTTTAAAGCCTACCCAAGTAAATAAGCCTTTCATAAAACGAGTTCTTTCGGGCATTTGCTTAATGGCTTCTACTGCACGGCGATCTAGCAAGCGAAAGTCTCCCGTGTTTTTGGGAATCGGTATAGGACTTATTTTTTCAATCGTTTTGTAAAATGCACCCGCTGTAATACGCTTGACCCAGGTTTCTCCTTTTCTGGCTCGTCTTGTGGCATAAACAACATCGTAGCCTTGCCGCCATTTGGCGACTAGTTGATGAATTAATTCTGGAGGATCTTGCAAATCTGCGTCGATGGGAAAAACTGCTGCACCAGAGGCGCGATCAATTCCTGCGGTTAGAGCTATTTCTTTACCAAAGTTGCGAGATAAGTTTATTACTTTGATTTGA
>CAKZYI010000173.1 GCA_937884735.1 uncultured Pleurocapsa sp. | reverse complement strand
TGAGGCTTCTATCTGCGGTACGATTGTTGTCTGTGATTCTTAAAAAAGTAGTGTTTTCCCTAACATCACCTGTTCCAGAACCATCACTTTCGCCTCCTTCTATCCAGTCCGTACTCCAACCTGTTCCTCCCGCAAAACCACTAGCAGCAGCATCATCAAAATCATCTTCAGCAACGGTAGTGTTGGTAGTTACAGAGCCAGGTGCATTGACAATAACTTCCACGCTATAGGAATCGTCTGCATCAGGACTACCTATAGTCGTACCTTCTGTAAAGGTTACTCCCTCATCATCATCGCTACCATCAATATCATCGGCAATGGCATTAGCATTTTGTTGTGTTCCGTCATCGGCATCAAAGACACTGCCAATGGTTACATCAGTATCAATTATGTGACTCGCACCGCCACCAGCATTAGTTGATTGATAATCCCCTGTAGCTGAACCTGTAGCGGTATCGGGGGCATCACCAAAGTCGTAAGCTGTGGTAGAGAAACCTGCATCATAGCTGGTGTTGTTGCCACCAAAGTCTCCTGTGGTAACAGAGATAGTGGGAACACCATTATTGTTAATGGCATCGGAATCAATCTCATCATTGCTACCTGTATTTGCCAGAGAAAGATTGAAGCCGTCTAAAGCCCCTGTACCACTATCAAAGTTTGTACTGTCAACGCGAATTTCGTATTCGGAATTAGGATCGATCCCACTAGCAACATAACCGTTTGTAATGCTGCTATCTTCATGAAAATAATAGTTACCATCAGCATCGGTGGTAGCAGTAGCAACTACATTACCGTCAGAATCATAAAGACTAAGAGTTACACCTCCTAAACCGCTTACCCCTGGATCTTGAATACCCTCAGCATCGGAATCATCCCAAATTCTGTCTCCAATTCCTGTAGTTGTTAAACTACCAAAATACTCTAAATCTCCTAAGCCATTAGCCTTATCTAGACCACCTTCTAGGAATAGTTCAATACCACGTGTCTCATCTCCAGTAGTATTACTAAGCCCTTGAATACCACCAGAGTTAATTCGTTCTGGATCTAGTACTGTGCTTTCAATACTAGTAAAACCAGGAATTTGAACGATCCCACCTTGGGCAGTTTCCTCGTGGGTAGTATTCCCAAATTTTTCACCGTCGTAGAATTCGGTATCTTCGTCGTTATCAGTTGCGCCTGATTCAATTGTCCATTGATTTGTTCCTGATACATCAGCACTTAGAATATCCGCACCAGAACCAATTTCATATAGACCACCTAGAGCATTGGTATTACCATCGGGATCTAGAGAACTACCTGCAACCTGATCCGCAGTGCGATCGCGGAAGCCCAAAATCATGCTACCATCACTATCAAATTCTATATCCGATAGTATTGGCTGAGTCTGATCGATCCACTGTTTGTTGTTGCCGTTTTCGTTGGTTAAGGTAAAATCATCAAAATTATCTACCCAAGGACTCCAGTCTGCTGATTGATTTATAAAATTATTTTTATCTTGGCGAGCATAATCGAGGTCGAAGTCGAGAACTTTAGTAAAACTTCCAGTAGCAGTATCTAAAGTATAAACATAGGCATGAAGGTCATCAGTGCTTTGGGTAGACTGTGCCGAATCTACCAACCCGACATATAGTACGCCGTCTTTTTCTGCCAGAGCAAAGGGACGAAGATCGGCTTCGACTTCTGCTTGGGTAGTTCTTGTTCCAGAACCACCTAACTCCAGTGTTCCACTTACACCAGCAGGAATATCGAAAGTCTCAATAGTGCGAGTATCGCCAGCAGTGTAGTCTATGGTTGCAGTAGAATCACCATCCGCCCCAATCTGAATTTTGTAGATCTTGCGATCTGCTAAGTTAACAGTATATATATACTGTCTGTCTTCGGAGATTTCTACGTCTCCCAGAGCTATCTTTCCGACTGTGGCAAAGGCATCTTTATCAGCATTCCAGTCGATATTGCCGTCGATAGAATCTTGTTGAGTTTGATTATCGCCGTGGGAATATTCCCCTGCAATATTCGCCCCAAAGAAGTCTTCTAAATTAATAAAAGTGCTAACATTACCTGTCGTACCGTCGATCCGATAAATGGCAGCATTACCTTCGGGACCAACATCAGAAAAACGAGTCTGGAACGCACCAGCAAATACATCATGAGTTTCTTTGCTGACAGCCAAACCAACTACCGAACCAACTTCGCCAATAGTAGCGTGAGAAGTTTTAGCTGGGCTTGTTCCGCTAGCACTATGCAATACAGAAACTATGGCAGTATCACCGCTAAAACTACCATTAAAGGAGCCGAGTACAAAACAGGTGGTAATTAAATCGAGAAAAGGCGAACTGTCTACATATTGATTGGGATTAAAAATACCAAAGTTGGCAGTTTGAGCAGTACCGTCGTTAAAGAAGACGCTGCTAACTGTATTCGCATCGGGATTGGCTAAGGAACTTCCAACAAAGTTCTCGGGAATACCAGTAAACTCAAACCTTGCAGGTAAACTATTAGTATTTTCAATACTATAGTTACCATTAATATCTGTAGTATCTGTTGCTGTACTGCCATCAGAAAAGTAAGCAGTAACTGTAATCCCTTCATATCCAGATTCTACGGCTGTATTAGCTAGTTCTTGGGTACCATCATTATCGTAATCGACGAAAACTGTCCCAGAAATAGTAGGAACGTTAGGTGTACCTTCAATAGTTAATTCACCATCAAGATAATTACCAGTATCTGCACCTGCATCATCGACAATTGTTAAAGTCCAATTTCCCAAAGATGATTTACCGTCAAATTCTGATAAACCCAACGGATCTTCGGGAATACGTAGGTTAGTGTAACCAGGGATAGTATGAGAAGCATTATCAGCAGTTATGTTGGTACTAGCTTCATCATCAAATAGAACATATTAATTTGCTAAATTATTTCCTTAATATCTGGTTAGTTCGATGGAAGTTCCATCTGGATGCTGTAGGGTGATATCTAAATCAGCTCTATAAGCATCATGGAAAATATCTAAGCCAATATTTACATCAGTAATAGTGAGATCGTCAGTAACAGTAAAAGTTCTAGTAATTCCTGTTAGATCTCCATCGGGAATTGATTCATCGGGATCGGGATCGTCGTTAATAGTTACAGTGACAAAAATCCCTGAGTAAGTTTCTTTTATTGTTTCTGTAAAAGCAAGATTTTTGTTTATCTGGTTAGTTGCTACATCTAATTCCCAATTCCCTCCTAGGTTTTTATTACCAATAGGAGTAGTGGAAGCAGCAATTTCTACATCAGTAATCTCGTGCAGCTT
>CAKZYI010000172.1 GCA_937884735.1 uncultured Pleurocapsa sp. | reverse complement strand
CAATACCTACCTCATCTACATCATCATCATAATCAGACACATCTTAATCATAAGCACTCACATCATCATCATACTCATATACATCTTCATCATACCCATACTCAGCTTCAACATACCCAGACCCAGCTTCAACAAACCCAGACTCAGCTTCAACAAACTCATACTCTGTTACCAAGAGTTCAATGGAACATTTTCCGAAAGCTATTTAGGCGCAATATCAGATATCCAAATCAATATGCTATTAGACATGCTATCAAACAGGTTCTGCCCAACTCTACCGTCGTTGCGATTCAAGAGGTTAAGCATCAACACAACAAACTAACGTTGGATGAACGCCAGGAACCTGCTCCTATCCAGCTACCTGATCATTATGAAAAAACCTGTTTAGAGACATCTCAACCGCCAAAGATATCAATCGTTACACCGTCCTACAATCAAGCTCAATATATTGAGCAAACTATCAAAAGTGTCATAGATCAGGAATATCCTCATCTTGAATACTTTATCCAAGACGGAGCCTCATCAGACGGCACTCAAGAAGTACTCAAAAGGTATGCCAAGCGGGTTACCAAAACTATTTCTGAACCTGATGATGGTCAGGCTAACGCCATCAACCGAGGTTTCGCTCAAACAAACGGAGAGATAATGGCGTGGCTCAATTCAGATGATTTATTGCTTCCAGGCAGTCTTAATTATGTAGCTAATTATTTCCATCACCATCCAGAGGTTGACGTCGTTTACGGACATCGGATCATTGTCAACGAGCATAGTCAGCAAACAAGTCAGTGGGTTTTACCCCCCCACAGTGATTCAATGCTGACTTGGGCTGATTATGTCCCCCAAGAAACAATGTTCTGGCGTCGTTCCATATGGGACAAAGCAGGAGGTTGTATAGATGAATCATTTCGTTTTGCCCTGGATTGGGATCTCATTTTACGATTCCGCCAATCAGGTGCTAATTTTGTACGGCTACCTCGTTTTTTAGGAGCTTTTCGAGTTTACCCTCAGCAAAAAACATCAGCATGGAACGAAGTAGGTCAGGCCGAAATGGACCTCCTTAGACAGCGTTGTCACAATCGCACGGTTACACAAGCAGAAGTCAATCAAGCTATTCGCTCGTATCATAAACAAGCCTGGCGATATCACTGGCTGTACACACTAAACCTACTAAGACACTAAGGAAGCAAGATAGATTAACTTCCAAATTCTGGATGTACTGTTATTCATCAAGCGACACGATTTTCCCTTTGTAGGGAAGTCCCACCATTCCTAAGAAGGGAGCTTTTTGGGCTCTATAGTCCCAACGCACTTCTATAGGACCAATCCATGGCGACGCGTAAATCCTATGTGTTTCATTAGGCACTAGTTTAGATTGCTCTAAGGACAGCATTATTGTGTAACTACCCGCCTCAATATTTAATTTCAACTCTATTTCAAAGCACTGAATAGCATCATTTGCACTTATTAATGGGGCTTTTTCATCAAAGTAAGAGCCTCCACGAAAGACAAACCGATCGAATTTATTTTTAAGCGCAATACCTATGTGACAACTATCTAAATTTGGCACAGTAAAGTAGACTCTAATTTTTAATACATCACCTATCTGATAGACAGTCGTCGGTATGAATCTTGGATCTAAGATTGAAACAGCTAAAATTCTAGCCTCAGAACTAACAGAATGAAGCTTGGTCGACTTCCATATAGAATTTTGAGTTAGATCAGAAATTTTTTTAATAGATGGATGTTCACCATTATAGGATATCGAATTAGTCCTTATAGTCTGAATAGAAGAGCTGTCTTTATCATGTACATCAATATTTTTATGACTATTTTTTATTTGATAAAACTTTCCAATTGCGTCAGAACTAGAGCCAAAGAAAACGACTTCGCCTTTATCTAACAAGTATGCGGTCTCACAAAAATTTTTAACTAACGATAAATTATGAGAAACAAACAACACGGTCTTATTTTTTGCTAGCAAGTCTTCCATACGCTGAAAGCATTTTTGCTGAAAGAATATATCACCAACGCTCAGGGCCTCATCTACGATTAATATATCGGGGTCGACTGCAACATAGACAGAAAAAGCCAGCCGAAGCTTCATGCCTGAGCTGTAGGTTTTAATCGGTTGATCTAAAAAATCACCAATTTCTGAAAACTCAATAATTGAGTCTATTTTTTCATTAACCTGCGTAGTTGTTAAACCTAAAAGTTTACTACTTAGGAAAATGTTTTCTCGCCCCGTAAATTCTGGATTGAAGCCACTTCCCAATTCCAGTAATGCCGCGATACGTCCATCGACAAATGTCTCTCCCATCGTCGGCGATATCGTCCCTGCGATAATTTGCAACAACGTGCTTTTGCCAGCTCCATTCCTACCAATAATTCCAGTGGCTTTTCCTTTATGAATAGTAATATCTACTCCCTTTAATGCCCAAAACTCCTCACCATAGTTTCTTTGTGGGAATAAAGCCTGCTTTAATCGGTCTACAGGACGTTCATACTTTCGGTAGCGCTTTGATACGTTCTTAAGAAAAATGGCTACTGTATCAAGACCATGCGTCATCTACTGATATCTTAAATACTAATGATGATATATCGTACCTATTTTCGGCGACCAAATAATCCTGGAGACAACTTTGATTACAATGCTAACTAACATATATCACTGCTGTGTCTTTAAAACAGGGAGTCAATGGACGCGAGCCGTATTAGAGCATCCTTTGGTAAAAAATGCTTCTGGGATGAAATGTTATAGATATGAAAACGATTTGCCCAATCAGGCAGACACCAGAAAAATCTGCGAACGTTTTTTTGATGCTCCCCTGCCAGAGAATACAATACTTAGTCCGCTTTTTTTAAGCTATGAGTGCTTCGATAGCATTCCAAAACCTAAGGACTACAGAGCTTTTTTCGTTATGAGAGATCCACGCGACATCGTTGTCTCTTGGTACTTTTCAATGAAGCACTCTCATACAGCAAACAATGCTATTGATAGAACGCGAAGTAAGCTAAATAGCATGTCGGCTGAAGAAGGCATGCTCAAAGCTATTGACGTTTTAGATAAGACGGGTGTCTTTATGGCTTTATCTTCCTGGGGTAATGGATATCAAAATGATAAAAATGTTCGACTATTTCGTTTTGAAGACTTGACTGGCCCTGACAATATTGATGCTTTTTTAGAGCTATTTGAGCACTGTTGCATACCGCTCAATCGCAACAAGACAAAATCCATTCTCAAAGATCTCAGCTTTGAAAAGCTAGCTGGTCGCCAACAAGGCACAGAAGACATTAAATCCCACTACAGAAAAGGCGTAGCAGGAGATTGGAAAAACCATTTTACACCCGAGATTAGTAGTCAATTTTCTAGCACTACGGGAGATTTGCTCACGGTATTAGGATACGAATAGCGTAAAAAAAGTTGTTGACTTCACGCAACCTAGAGCTTATTTGCTAAGCAGCCAGATTTTTCTTGAGAAGTTAAAAGATTTTTGAGGATACAATTTTGGGAAAAACTCCTGACAACATATATCACTGCTGCGTCTTCAAAACGGGGAGTCAATGGGTTAGGGCAATACTGGAACACCCACTCATCTACAAAGCCTCTGGACTAGAATGCTACAGATATGAAGACTACCTGCCAGGAAAAACAGATACCCGAAACATCACTCAACGATCCTTTGATGAGGCTTTTCCTCAAAAGAAAATTTTGAGTCCTCTTTTTCTTAGCTATGAATGTTTTAAGGCTATCCAAAAACCCGATAATTACTCTGTATTTTTTGTAGCTAGAGATCCACGAGATATTATTACCTCGATGTACTATTCCATCCTTTATTCCCACCGTGAGATGGGCCGCATATCTGAAATGCGGAGTATCTTAAAAGCAAAAACTAAACGGGATGGTTTAGCTCAGGTAGTCGATTGGTCTAGAAATGAATCTGGTGGAATAGGCCTCTTTGCGGCGTTAAATTCTTGGAGTGTTGCCGAAAAATCAGTTTCTGACTTTAAGATATTTCGATTTGAAGATCTAACCGGCAAAGAGCAATTTGATTATTTCAAGATGCTCATGGTTTACTGTCGGATAACCATCTCAGATACCGATTTACAACAGGTTTTATCGGACCTAAGCTTTCAAAAGCTAAGTGGTCGTAATCAAGGGCAGGAAAACCTCCAGTCTCACTATCGAAAGGGTATGGCTGGCGACTGGAAGAATCACTTTGATACTTTTTTAGAAAACTACTTTATCGAGAAATCAGAAAATTTAGTTGAGAAGATGGGATATGCTTAGCGGCTGATTCAAACATAGCCCAAAATCCATAAGCCATATAAAGCTATAGATTCGACTTCTTCAGATCCTCAAAATTGCTGGCATCTTTGACTTTATAAGAATAAAGACTATCAAGCACTTTCTGAGTTTGAAGACTTGGTCCGTCACTATGCATATGGTAGGTTTGATCAATAAATTTTTCGTCGGGGAAAACCATATCCTCTTGAGAATTTATAAGAGGAATATTTAGTCTCTCTCGGAAAAGGCGATCGAACTTCTTAGCAATGAGCTTCTTTTTAGAATATTGAGAATATGGCATCGGTGGATATGAATAAATAACCTTGACATGCTTAGAATTACAATATTCCTTAAATTTGTTTAGAGTATCAATATTTTTATGTATCACCGAATAATTGAGAGCATTAGGTAACAAGTCTTCGCGATGTCTACCCTGAGCTGGCTTTTCATCCCTAAACATGACAAGGTCACCATACTGGTTATAGCGTCTTGCATATTTAGAGTATCCATCAGACTGTAAAAGAATTGGTTTTCTAGCTACAAAGTTTTCAACTGCAGCTCTTAGTGCAATGCCAGCATTATCTTGAATTCCCTTATCAAACAAAAGTTTCCAATGTTCTAAGTTCAAATATTGAATACTTCGAGGTCTTTGTTCGAGAATTCTCGCCAATATCTGAGGATTTGCAGCATTTCCAGGCACAGTAAATTGCTGATATTCTAGAACTAAGACAACAGTATCTCCAGCA
This sequence comes from uncultured Pleurocapsa sp., assembly GCA_937884735.1. Taxonomy (GTDB): domain Bacteria; phylum Cyanobacteriota; class Cyanobacteriia; order Cyanobacteriales; family Xenococcaceae; genus Waterburya. Next base: position 909 of record CAKZYI010000172.1, on the reverse strand, counting down.
AGTAATTGAGGCTTAACTTCATTCAAAATAAAGTTGAGTCTCGTAGCCACTGTGAGCCCCATGTTGATTGGGTGATACTCTGTTTGAGCTTTTATCAACTCAGAATCTAATCCGAAAAAAAGATTCGAGCCACCAACGAATATAAGCCTTGGTGAAGGTGCTTTTTTTAACCTTTCATGTTTGATATTAGTGGTCGCATAGTTGGGATATTGATAAGCCGGTCGATAGTATAACCATAGAAAAGAGCCAAATATTAAAGTTTGAAAAGCTATAAATTGACCAAAACTTGAAATAAATTTAGGTAGACTCACAATCAATTATCCACTCAAAATTGAAAATAGATAAACGTGCCTGCCGTTCGAGTACCTAGTGTCATAATGGCGAAAATGGCAGCCGTGTAGATCCCCCAGCGGCCTAATCTTAACAGTTCTATCTTCGCTAATACATGGCTATGTTTTCTGCAAAGCCATTCTAAGGCCACAAAAATCACTAGTAGTATTAAAGTCTGCTGATTCTCAATTTGGGAGCCCACAGTTTTAATAGCAGAGCGATAACTATCTATATTCCATAAATCAATAGCGATTTTTTGCAAAATTGTCAGTGCTTCACTTAAGGTAGAGGCGCGGAAAAATATCCAGGTAAAACAGACAATTGAGAATGTCGTCAGCATTCTACTCAAGGCGATAGGAGAGGGTAGTATGCCTTCTCCACCTGGTATTTGGGCTCGCAATCTTCGCGCCTTGCTACCTACAATCGTTTCCAAATTCAACAAAACGCCGTTCAATGCTCCCCAAATCACAAACGTCCACGTAGCACCGTGCCAAAAGCCACTGACAATAAACGTTGTCAAAGTGTTGCACATTACCCTCAAGGTGCCGACACGACTGCCACCTAGAGGAATATATACAT
>CAKZYI010000171.1 GCA_937884735.1 uncultured Pleurocapsa sp. | reverse complement strand
GTCAAAAAGGAATCTTTGGCAAAAGGCGTAGCTAGAGCTAGTATAAATTCATAACTGGCAATAGTAATAAGAGGCAGTACTCAAGTTATGAGTACTGCCTTTGTCATTTAGGGCAATCTTTTTTTGAATGTATATTTGGATTTTTCAACATTCAATAAAAATATCAAACATCATAAATATCGACAATCATACCCAATAAATAAGTATTCCCGTTGAGATCTTGAAAACAGGACTTTTTAGTAACAATTATTTTTTCGTTACCTTCTTTGTCTGTAAAAGGTTCTTCTTCAGTTTCTTGACCGCCAGATAGCATTACTAACTCATCTTTTGCCCAGTATATATCTGCTTGTTCTTGGGAGTAGAAATCTGGTTCAGACTTACCTAACATTTCTTCTTTGGAGTATCCCAAAAACTCACAGTAAGCATCATTCAGTAATACCCAATGATGGTTAGTATCTTTGACAAAAATAGGATTGCTAATACTGTCTATGGCTTTCTCTAAAAAGTCTTGAGCATTTTCTGTCTTTTGCTTCTGCTGGCTGATATCACTAATATCTTCATAAGAGCCAAACAAGCCAATTATACGACCATTCTTATCTTTTAAAGGTAATTTGCTCGTTCTTATGGCAATTGTTTGTCCATTATCTCTAATTTGAGACTCTTCATACTTCAACTTGGGTGCGCCCCCAGCCAAAATGACTTCATCATCTGCACGATATAGATGAGCAGACTTGTGCCAATTTAATTCAAAATCACTCTTACCAATAACTTCTTCAGTTGATTTAAAACCTGCATCTTCAGCAAATTTTTGATTGCATCCCAAATAGTTAAATTTGGTGTCTTTCCAGAAGACTCTTTGAGGTAAAGTATCAAAAATCATGCGTATTAGTTGTTGAGATTCCCTCAATTCTCGGTCTGCTTTTTTGCGACCGCTAATGTCAATCATTAGTCCATCCCAAATAATCGAACCATCACTTTGTTTTTCTGGTTTGGAAGCTGTTTGAATCCATTTAACTTTACCCAGGGATGTTGTTATTCTTCCTTCCCAGTGCTTTGGTTGTAAAGTTTGTGCAGAGTGTTTGACTATTTGTTCAAAATGAGAACGATCTTCAGGATATATCAAAGATAAAATTAGCTCAGAATCGTTCATCATCTGTTTTGAAGTGTATCCCAAGATTTCTTCGCAGTCAGAACTTATATAAGGGAAAGAAAATTTGCCATCGGTATCGAGCTTAAACTGATAAATTGCCCCTGGTACATTAATAACTAATTTTTCAAACCGAGCTTTACTGGCAATCAATTCTTGAGTTCTATTGGCTACCAAGCTCTCTAAATTTTGGGTTTGCTCTTTTAATTCTCTTTCTAATTCTACCCTTTCCGTAATTTCTTCAAAAGTTCCCACAAGACCAACAATTTCATTTCTTTGATTGCGTAGGAGAACTTTGTGAGTCTTAAGCCATTTCTCGCTACCATCTGCTTGTTTCTGTGGCTCAATAATATTGTATTCAGGTTTTTCTGATTTTAATACACGGCGATCGCATTCTCTAAACCAGTCAGACTCTTCTTTTTTCCAAGGCATATCATAATCATTTTTGCCAATGATTTCTGTCGTTGTTTTTAAGCCGCCTACTTCAGCAAATAATTTGTTGCAACCTAAATATTTTAAATCTTAGTCCTTCCAAAAAATAACCATCGGTTAGCCATTTAATACCTACTGTAGCTGTAGACCTTGGGAGTCAATTTTTTCTGCACTCACTAAAACTAAGCTATTTTCTTTTAATTCAATTCTGACACCAGAAAGTTTTACGGGTATTGAGCTTCCAGCTAGATCTAGAAAAGACTTTTCGCTAGTAAATTTTCCTTCTTTATTTAAACTAGCTTCTTCTATAGCTCTACATCCGCGATCTTCTTGGGAAGTTATAGTCCAAATATTTAGTCCCAAAGTTTCAACAATATTGCGATTAATTAGTCGAGCAAAAGCTCGGTTTGCATCCAATATTGTTCCATCAAGCTGATATACAGCTTGGGGGGTAGGAGAATTATCCCATAAAGCTCGATTGTAGTCCTGGCTCTTATTTAAGGTGGTAAATGGATCAGGTGTCTGCTGTACCATTGATAGCTTAATTTTCCTAACTTAGTTTCAGACTAGTTTCAAACTAATTTTTATCGAATGCCAAGCTTAAACAGTAGTTGTAGCTCAATAAAAATCAATTGAAAACAATTTTAAATTATAGTAACTAATCATTTTAGTTCTTTAGATTAGCTTCTGCTATCGTAAGTGTTCCCCAAAATGTCGGTGAAGTTAACAGTAAAAATGATTTTAGCGATCGATATATCAAACTATTTTCTTTAAGTTGCCTGAAAAATCAGTATTTTTCCGATTTCTATAGGATGGCAAACGAAATTTATAACTTGTAAAAACACTTAGCAATTGAGAGAAACATCGATCGTTACAATAGATATTAATACCTATTTTTAATTGTTGATGAATACTTTCCCCGATACTCTAGACACAGCAGTTGAACAAGCAAAGGAGGCTGCTAAAACTGCGATCGCCGATGGCTATAGATTAATTCAAGTAGAATTAGTTATTCCTGAAATTGCCTTAAAATCGGAAAATCTAGCTTTAGAATTTGCCAACTTGTTTTCTAGTGATGGTTCAAAAGTAAAAGTCATGTTTCCCGATACTGGCGCATCTGCTTTAGCTAAACGCAACTGGGGAGAACAACCATTTCAGGTAACAGACATGGGTAGTCGCTTTACTCCCATTGAAACTCAGGTTTCCCCAGAAGACGAGATATTTATAGTTGCTTGTCCTTCTTCAGTAGAAGTAGATCGAGCAGAAAAGTTGAGCCAAATAGCTGGAGATCGCCCTGTAATATTTCTGATTCCTCAATTAGAAGACGTTGCAGTCGTAGGTATTGGTTTAGCAGCAAGACAGTTAAGAGAGCGTTTTATCAAAAACATTTATTCTAGTTATTATCTTCGTCCAGTTGAAGATGGTGCAATT
>CAKZYI010000170.1 GCA_937884735.1 uncultured Pleurocapsa sp. | reverse complement strand
ATATCTGACATAATTAGCGATCGCCGTCAGAAGCTACTATAGCTTAAATTTTACTTGGCAACGATCAAAAGCCTTTTAATCTTCTTATTATGTATAGATCTTAACTATGTCCAAGTTCAAAACTAGAGTTTTTTACTAACTTTACTGTTTTAGCTGCCTATAGATAATTCTTCTACCTCCTTGGTGATATTGGTGATTTCTGCCTTAATTATTGAGGTTTCTTGGTCAATTAATTCGCTAGCTGCGATTTTATTGGTTAATTCTTCTTGTTTTGGTCGAATAATATCAGCAAATTGTTGTAAACACTTATTTAGTTCTGCGGCTAGGCTATTTTTTAGGGTTGTAGTATAGTTTTCTTGTAGGTTGCGATAGGTTTGTTCCAAGTCCGCTTTTACTCTTTTTCTTTGTCTGGGTAAGGCGTTAAAACTCATTAAGCCAAACAACCCCGCAATTAAAAATGCTGTGGCATCTGCTGAAGCGGCATTAAATAAAAGCTGTCCTCCAAAACCAGTAGCAGCGGCGGTAATTCCTAACCGCCAAAAACTATCTAAACCTTCTTCGGCTGCATACTTAATCTTGGCAGCAAAGTCATCCACCTCCAGTTTATTCGTATTGATTGGTGGAATTGTTAAACTATCTTCAGACACCTCGATCGCAGTAGACAAATCTTCTTTAGCTTCTCTGACAATGCGATCGCGATATTTTAGGAAGGTGGAGGTAGCCTCTTTGAATATTTCTTGTAGATTCTTATCTAGCTGGACTTCTTTGAGAGTCTTTGCCAGTCTTTCTTCGAGGAGGTCATCTTCTTTGGTGATTCTTCTTTTGAGGACGGTCAAAAACGAGGTGTTTTCATCGATTAAGCTATTTGTTCCCTGAATCAAATTGTCAAATAAATCGTCAATGTTATCGCGAAAGATACCAAACAACAGATTATATTCTTCTAGTCTTTCTTCAATTCTGCGAGAAGTGCGATCGAATATGACTTTTTCTGACTCCAGTTTAGATTGAATCGCCTTGTTTTGCTGTTCTAACTGCTCTAAATATACCAACAGTGAATTTTGAGGGCCTTTAAGCTTGAGCTTCACCTTTTCTCCCTCCGCCAAAAACGCCAGCAAGAAGCTTTTTAATTCATCTATGCCCGCACCCGTTTGGGCAGAAATAGCAAACACAGGAGGCATTTGGGCTAAAATATGGCTCAATCCTTCGCTGATATATTCACGAATTTGCTTCGCCTCGTTTTCCTTGACCAAATCTATTTTATTGATCGCAACTATAATTTTACGCGCCCAAGTGCGATCGACTAAAGTTAAATAGTCCTGTTCTGATTTACTAAGAGGACGTTCGACTGAAGTGACAAACAGAATGATATCCGCCTGTTGAAGATAGTTTTCAGTCAATTCTTGATGTTGCTCAATAATTGAATTTGTCCCAGGACTATCAATAAAAACCAGTCCACCAAAACCTTCGGGTTTATAAGATTCAATTTCTTGGGTAGTGGGTAAAAACCCGACATCAGCAATATCTTGGTTGTTGAGTTGATTGAGCAAACTCGATTTGCCAGCATTAAACTCTCCACAAATAAAAATCGAGAAAGGATTTGCTAGCTGCTGCTTGAGGATTGCGGTGTCAGGATCAAAGCCAGGGAAAAGTCCCTTCGCCTCCACAAAAAGACCTTCAACTTTCTCTATTGTTTCTAGGCTGCGGTCAAAAAGCTGTTGTTGTTCTCCTGAAAGAGTTAGAGGCATAGATTCTCTTCCTTGATTTTATATTAGGTACATTTTATGGTGAAAGCCCTCAATCGTTGGCTTCCAAGATTATAAGTTTACTATCAAACTTTAGATAGCGTACCTTATGATTACAAAATTGATGCAATCAGGCTAGTTTTTTTAGAATATATTTTTATTTGTTTATTTTGTCTTAGGTTATGTGGAACAAAAAAAATCACTTTTAAATGATAAAAGTGATTGTTAACAACATTGTGAAGTGCTTTGGTCAGACAAATTCAAAATCTTCAACCTGTAGGGAGACAACACCATCAAACTCAATAATCCTTGCGCCATCTACATATAAACTAGTAACCTTATTTGGCTCGGAAGTATGATGATAACTAGCACCAATATGAACAGTTAGATCTTCAACTCCAGTAACTCCTGTAGCGGAATCAAAAATAATTTGATCTCCTTGTTGGGAATTGAAGTCTGTAATTAAATCGACACTATCTAAAGAAGTAAAAATAAACTTATCTGCCCCATCTCCTCCGATAAGAGTATCTAGACCAACTCCACCTTCGAGAGAATCGTTTCCCGAACCACCATCTAGAAGATCGTCATGATTTCCTCCTTGCAGAAAATCATCCCCCGAGCCACCATCTAAAGAATCATCGTGATAACCACCCCGTAACAGGTCATCCCCCGAACCACCATCTAAAGAATCGTTGTGGTAGCCACCTATTACAAGGTCGTCTCCCGAGCCGCCATCTAAGGAATCGTCGTGATAACCACCTGTGACAAGGTCGTCTCCCGCACCACCATCCAAAAAATCATCACCATTTTCACCCAGCAGAAAATCGCTGCCAGTTGTACCAAAGTTAGTCGTCATAATTTCACTATTAAGAACTAAATATATTCATTATTCATTCCTAGTATGGCAATCATAATTAGTCATGAAAACAGTATAAAGTTCAGGAAAATAGCCATTTAAGATTCAATCTTTAGGTATATTTAATGATAAATAAAAGCGATCGCCTTTACGTCTAAAACCTAAAAAGCGATCGCTTAAAATGATATTTTATTGAATTAGAAAATTACTTACTAGCGGCAGGAGCAGGACAGCTAACTCCAGTACCACCTAAACCACAGTAACCGTTAGGTACTTTACTTAAATACTGTTGATGATAATCTTCTGCATAGTAAAATTCAGGAGCGTCCAGAATTTCTGTAGTGATCTCATCATACCCAGCTTTATCTAACTCTTCTTGATAAGCTTTTTTAGAAGCTTCTGCTAGCTGCTTTTGCTCTGGTGTGAAAGTGTAAATCCCAGAACGATACTGAGTGCCGCGGTCATTACCCTGACGCATTCCTTGAGTTGGATTATGACTTTCCCAAAATACTTTTAGTAATTCCTCAAAGCTTATCTTAGCAGGGTCGTAAACTACTAGAACAACTTCATTATGTCCAGTCATGCCACTGCATACTTCTTTATAAGTAGGATTTGGTGTGTGACCTGCTGCGTAGCCTACTGCGGTGGTAAATACTCCATCTTGCTGCCAGAATTTTCTTTCTGCTCCCCAAAAACAGCCCAAGCCAAATATAGCTTGCTCCATATTTTCAGGAAAAGGAGCCTTGAGGGGATTGCCGTTAACGTGATGTTTGTCTGGTACGTGCATAGTTTTACTACGTCCTGGTAATGCTTCTGTAGAGGAAGGAATGCTCGCTTTTTTGCCTAAACCAAATAGTCCCATAAAGATTCTTATCGAAAGTTTTTATTAATTTTTTTTACACTATTATTTTATGATACGGGAGTTTGTCTCTTTTCTGGTTTCGGCAATCACTAACCCCCAATCAGTAATAACTGAATAACTAATCACTTGCAGGACTAATTGTTGTTGGTTACTTACTTACGATAATATAGCCACAGAGCAACTATATTTACTATATTTATTAGCTTCATTTAGTTTAACTTTAGCTGGAAAACATTTATGAAAATTTTAGTAGTAGAAGATGACGAACGGATCAGCGATGCCATAGTTGAGTATCTCAGCGATTTACACTATGCGGTTGAAGCTGTTTACGATGGTCAAAGTGCCTGGGATTTACTGGATGTATTTACCTACGACATGGTACTGCTAGATGTGATGTTACCAGAGATGGATGGAATTACTCTCTGCAATAAGCTGCGAAAAAAAGGCTTTGACATTCCTATTTTGATGCTGACGGCAAAAGATACCTTAGAAAACAAAATAGAAGGGCTAGATGCTGGTGCAGACGACTATCTCGTCAAGCCTTTTGAGCTAGATGAGCTGTCGGCTCGAATACGCGCTTTGCTGCGTCGCGGTACAGGAAGCTTACCTCCTATTTTGACTTGGGAAAAACTACGTCTCGACCCTAGCAGTTGCGAAGTATTTTACAATGATGCTCTGCTGCCTTTGAGTCCTAAAGAATATAAGCTGTTGGAGTTCTTTCTCCGTAATGGTCGCCGTGTCTTTAGTCGCGCTCAGATTTTAGAACATCTTTGGTCTTTTGAACAAGTGCCAGAAGAGGCTACAGTAAAAGCTCATATTAGAGGACTAAGACAGAAGCTAGAAGCTGCTGGTGCACCTCACGATCTGATTGAGACGGTTTACGGCTTGGGCTATCGTCTCAAAGAAGAACCCCAGCAGGTGTAAATTTAGCTTAAATTTAACATGTATCATGGATTGCGATCGCGATTGCTCCTTTACTATTTAATAGTGATGGCAGCTATCTTAAGTGTTTTTGGTACGGGAGTTTATATTGTTTTTCGACGCAGCTTGTACAATCAGCTAGATAAAAAACTATTAACTCTTGCTCAGTCTGCTACTCCTTCTTTTACTGCGGTGCAGGAGCGTGGTAGTAAATATCTCAATCAGGTAGAAGAAGTCCCCTGGCGGGATATATTTAATCGGGATCAGCAAAGTTTGGAATGGTTTGACGAACAAGGAAATCTGCTTGGCCGTAAAGGGTTAATTAAGCTGTGTGTTCCTCCTGAGGTGGGTACAGCATTTATTCAAAATCCTGAGACAAAAGAGGTTTTTGGAACTCACACTCTATCTATGTTTATTCGTAGAAATGGTGAGGCGGGACCGCCAACTTTGGTGGGTTTTATTCGCGCTACTCAATCGAATGAAGAGATAGAAGCAGCAGAAGAAGAACTGTGTTGGATTATGGTAATTGGGGGGATGTTAACCCTGATTTTGCTCGGTTTGGGGGGATTTTGGCTAACTCAAAAAGCAATTGAGCCAATTGAGGCTAGCTTTTTACAGCTAAAGCAGTTTACTGCCGATGCCTCCCATGAGTTACGTAGTCCTCTAACTGCTATCAAAGCATCTATCGACATTATGCGTACCCATCCAGAGCGAGTCCATCCCAAGGATGTCAAAAAGCTGGAGGCGGTTTCTGGTGCAGCCTTGCAAATGAATCAAACTTTAGAAGATTTATTGTTCTTAGCTCGTGCCGATGCCGATCCTAATACACCTGTACGCGATCGCAAGTTGACTCCTTTATCTCTCAATCAAATTTTGCAGAATAGCTTTGTTTTATTAGAGCATTTGGCAAATAAAAAGCAAATCGTTTTTCAATCTAAATTTAGAGATGAAATTACTGTCTTAGGAGATGCTGCCCAACTTTCGCGCTTGTTTTCCAATTTGTTGGAAAATGCTTTGCAATATACTCCAGATGAAGGCAGAGTTAGTTTGGATTTGTACCGACAAAACCGTATGGCAATAATTAGTGTCCGCGACACAGGTATTGGTTTAGCCCCCGAACAGGTTTCAAAAGTATTCGACCGTTTTTGGCGTGCTAATAAAGCCCGCTCCCGCCGCAAGGGAGGTACGGGGTTGGGTTTGGCTATTTCTCAAGCGATCGCAAAACGCCATAATGGTAAGATTTCTGTTACTAGCGAGCTTAATATAGGTACTTGTTTTTTGGTGCGTATTCCTATTTTAGAAAGTAAAAAAACGTCAACTAGTAAAAAATCTTCGGAAATTAAAAATTAGATGTTGTTAGTCGCAGTCAACTAATTTAATGTGTTCGGGGTTATTATACTAAATCCTGTTGGTATAACTTATTTAAAGTTAATGGAATAAAAGATAGACTTTTCTCCTAGTCGAACATCTTTGATGTTCCCAG